>NZ_JBJLSH010000026.1:0-59428 GCF_050871905.1 Kineococcus haloalkalitolerans | reverse complement strand
GCGGCGCGCCCCCCCCCCCCCCCCCCCGTCCGGGGTCCCCCGTCCGGGCGATGGAGCCGGGCCGCCGCGACGACGACACCTCCAGCGGGGACGTCGTCCGGCGAGGGCCGGACCCCCCGAGGACCGCCGGACCGCTCGAGCGCACGGGCCCGGTACCGGGCGGTCGGTCGAGGTGGTCCTGTGCTGGTCCCCGTCGTGCGCTCGTCGGTGAGCGCGCTCTCGCGCGTCTCGCGCCGTCCCACCGAGCTGGTGGAGCGGACGCGCTGGCTGTTCTGCCTGCTGGCCGCGGCCTCCACGGTCCTCGTGGTGCCCGCCGTCGTCGGCGGCGCCCACCCGGTCACCGCCACGGTGGTGCTCGGAGCGCTGGGCGGTCTGATCGCCGGGTGGGTGCGCCGCTACCGCCGGCGCCGCACCGGGCTGCTCGACGACCTGCTCGAGGTGGGCCTGCTCACGCTCGCCACGGCCTCCGCCGCCGTGCCCGCGATGGTCCTCGGCGCCCTCTTCCCCGCCCTGTGGGGACGCTCGGTCTACGGCAGCGCCGGCGAGGTCGCCCGCCACGCGGTGCTGCTCGTGGTCGGCGTGGCCGCCGCCGTGCCGCTGTGGAGCCTGTTCCCCGGGCACGACGGCGGCGCCGAGGGCGCCGCCGTCGTCGGCGCGCTGCCCATCGTGCTGCTCACCGCCGCCGGCGCGCGGCACCTGGCCGCGGGGCTCTTCGCGCGCGGGCAGGCGCAGCGGCGCGACGCCGTGGTCAACGACCTGGGCCGCGCGCTGCTGGGCGTCACCGACCGCCGGGAGGTGGTGCACCGGGTCCTGGCGGCGGCCGACGAGCTGTGCCGGGTGACGCCCGGGCTGTGGACGGTGCGGGTGACGGCGACCCCGGCCGGGGTGGTCCACGAGGAGAGCACCGGTGTCCTGCGCACCGGCCTGCCGCCCGTGCTGCCCGGGGTGGTGCTGCCCCTGGCCGAGCACGCGCCGGGGGCGGAGGCCCCGCCCGTCGCGGTCGACCCCGGCCCCGCCCTGGTCGCGGCCACGGACCCCCGTGCCCGGTGGCAGGCGCTGCCGCTGCAGGAGACGGCCACGGGCTGGCTGCTCATCGGGGCCGCCGGGCGCCCGGCCGAGGAGGGGGTGAGCGGCGTGCGCGCCGTCGTGCACCTGACGGTGCTGGCCCTGCAGGCCGCCGACCGGCACACCGCGCTCGCCGAGCAGGCGCGCACGGACTCCCTGACCGGCCTGGCCAACCGCGCCGCCTTCACCGAGGAGCTGGAGCGCTGCGAGCGCGACGGCGTCGCGGTCGGCGTCGTCTTCGTCGACCTCGACCGCTTCAAGGAGGTCAACGACACCCACGGGCACGCCGCGGGTGACGAGCTGCTGCGGGCGGTGGGACGGCGCCTGACCTCGGTGCTGCGGCCCGGGGACGTCGTCGCCCGCCTGGGCGGTGACGAGTTCGCCGTCGTCCTGCGGGCGCCGGAGCCGGGCGTCACGGAAGCGCTGGCGCGGCGGGTGTCCGAGGCCGTCGCGGCCCCCCTCGTCGTGGCAGGCGCGGTCCTGGTCCCGGCGGCGAGCACCGGGGTGGCCCACGGCGACGCCGGCGAGGCCGCGGAGGCCGTCGTGCACCGCGCGGACGCGGCGATGTACCGGACGAAGGGGGCCCGGCGGGCGCGCGCCTCCGCACCGGCGTGACACCGGCCCGGCACCGCCCGCGGGGCGGCGCCGGCACCGTCAGCGGCGGTCGCGGTCGGCGCGGCCGATGGCCTCCTCGAGCTCGCCGCTCAGCTGCGCCGCGCGCCCCTGGTCGGGGTGGTCGCCCAGGGCCTTGAGGTGCCGGCGGGCCTCGGCGAGGCGGCCGGCGTCGATGGCGGCGGCCACCAGGTGCCGGCCCGCCTCGAGGTCGTGCTCGCGCGGGCGCCAGTGGCCGACGCCCAGGCTGAGGGCCTCGTCGTTCATCCCGGCCTCGCGCAGCACCTGCAGCGCCTGCGCCAGCGCGGTGCCGGAGGTGTCGCGCTCGGCGGCGATGCCCAGGCGCCGCAGGGCCGCCTCGCGGTCGTCGGCCAGCGACAGGCGCCCCAGGACGAGGAGCGGGCGCCAGGCGCGCGGGCTCTGCGCGAGCTCCTCGGCCAGCGCCCAGACGGCGTTGTCGGCGGCCGTGCGGGCGTCCTCGGGGCTGGCGTCGCCCTCGTGGGCCTCGGAGGCGCGGGTGCGGACCGTCTCGACGAGGGTGTCGAAGGCCTCGCGGTCGTTGGGGTCCTCGTGCAGGCGTTCGCGCAGGACGGACTCGCGCACGGGCGCCGCGGCGGGGGCGGCGCGGCGGCGGGAGCGCCGGGGCGGTCGGTCGGGCGCGGACCCGCGCCGGCGCCAGCGGTCGAGCAGTCCCATGCCTGTCCTCTCGTCCCCTCTCGGCACGGTGCCCCGTCGGCTCCGCGCGGTCCTCGCGAGGACCTGCCCGCGTGGGGACGCCGCACCGGCACCCTAGCCCAGGGGGTCCGCGCCGGCCCGTCCCCGCGACGGGGAGGGCGGGGCACGGCGGGGGCGCCCGGCCGCCCGGCCGCTGCGTAGTGTCGGGGCGTGCCCGCCGACGAGCCCGACGCCGAGCCGACCGGGGAGCCCGTCGGGGAGCCCGTCGACGGGCCCGCCGCGGAGCCGGCCCGGCCCGCCGCGCGGTCCGAGCCGTCGCCGGCGACCGTGCGTCGCCTGGAGGCGGCGGCCGGGCACTTCGCCTCCTCCATCGCCGCGGCCATGGAGGAGCGCCTGCCCTGGTACGGCGCCCTGCCGGCCGACGAGCGCTCCTGGGTGGGGCTCGTCGCCCAGGCCGGGTTCACCGACTTCATCCGCTGGCTCAGCGACCCCGACCCGGACCTGCTGGCGGGCACCGCCGTGTTCGGCACGGCGCCGCGGGAGCTGACCCGCACCGTGACGCTGCAGCAGACGGTGGAGCTGGTCCGCACGGCGATCACCGTCGTCGAGGAGGGCGTGGACGACGTGCTGCGCGCCAGCGCCGACCCGGCGCTCCCCGCCGGTGCCGCGGGGGCGGTGGACGCCGCGGAGCTGGTGGCGGTGCGCCAGGCGCTGCTGCGCTACTCGCGCGAGGTCGCCTTCGCCGCCGCCGCCGTCTACGCGCGGGCCGCGGAGTCGCGGGGGGCGTGGGACGCGCGGCTGGAGGCCCTCGTGGTGGACGCCGTGCTGCGCGGGGACGGCGAGGACGTCATCGCCTCCCGCGCGGCCGCGCTGGGCTGGACGCTGGACGCCGCCACGGCCGTCGTCATCGGCGCCTCGGGCGACGTGGCGGCCGCCGGGGTCGTCCCGCGGGTGCGGCGGGTGGCGCGCGCGGCGGGCGGCGAGGCGCTGGTGGGCGTGCAGGGCGAGCGGCTGGTGGTCGTCCTGTCCGGGGTGCCGGACGCGCTGGCGACGGCGGCGCGGCTGGCGGAGTCGGAGTTCGGCGCGGGCCCGGTGGTGGTCGGCCCCACGGTGGCCTCGCTGCCGGTGGCGGCCCGCTCGGCGCGCGCCGCGCTGGCGGGCGCCGTCGCGGCGCGCGGCTGGCCGGAGGCGCCGCGGCCGGTGCTGGCCGACGACCTGCTGCCCGAGCGCGCGCTGTCGGGGGACGCGACGGCGCGCCGGGCGCTGGTGGACCGGGCCTACCGCCCGCTGGCGGCGGCGGGCGGTGCGCTGCTGGAGACCCTGACGGCCTACCTGGCCTCCGGCGGGTCGCTGGAGGCGTGCGCGCGGGAGCTCTTCGTGCACGCCAACACGGTGCGCTACCGGCTGCGGCGCGTCGGGGAGGTGTGCGGGTGGACGCCGACCGTCCCGCGCGAGCGGTGGGTCCTGCAGACGGCGGTGGCGCTGGGCCGGCTGGCGGAGCCGCTCGCGGCCGCTCCCCCCGCCCCGGCCCCGGCCTCCGCGCGGGCCCCCTCGCCGGCCCCCTCGCGGACCCCGCCGGCGGAGGAGCGGCGGGCACCCGCGACCACCGCGCCGGCCCGCCCGGCGGTGACTCGGGGCGCACGCTCGCTCACCAGGCGTGGGAGCAGACCCGCCGCCGACGGTCCGTCTTTGGAGGGTTCCCACAAACCGGGGCGGTGAAGTCGGTGAGCGTCGTGACCGCCCCGGGCCCGCCGTCCGGGGGAGGCTCCTCCTGTGCTCGTCTTCGTCTTCCCCGGCCAGGGGTCGCAGGCCCCCGGCTTCCTCGCGCCGTGGCTGGAGCTGCCCGGTGCCGCCGACCGGCTGCGCTGGGCCTCCGCCGTCGTCGGCAGCGACCTCGTGGCGCACGGGACGGTCTCCGACGCCGACACCCTGCGCGACACCGCGGTCGCCCAGCCCCTCATCGTGGCCGGCGGGCTGCTGGCCCTGCGGGAGCTGTTCGCCTCCCCCGCCGAGCTGGCCGCCGCGGCCGGCGCGGTGGCGGGCCACTCGGTCGGCGAGCTGACGGCCGCGGCGGCCGCCGGGGCCCTGAGCCCCGAGCAGGCCCTCGTCCTGGTGCGCGAGCGCGGGCGGGCGATGGCCGCCGCGGCCGCGCAGCGACCCACGGGCATGTCCGCCGTCCTGGGCGGCGACCCCGAGGAGGTCGCGGCGGTCCTGGCCCGGCACGGGCTGACGGCGGCCAACGCCAACGGCGGCGGGCAGGTCGTGGCGGCGGGGACGCTGGAGGCGCTGGAGGCGCTGCGCGCCGAGCCGCCCGCGAAGGCCCGCGTGGTGCCGCTGCAGGTCGCCGGCGCCTTCCACACCGAGCACATGGCCCCGGCCGTGGGGACGCTGGAGGCGCTGGCGGCGGGGCTGGAGCCGGGCACGGCCGCCGTGCCGGTGGCCGCCAACGCCGACGGCGCGCTGGTCACCGACGGGCGCGAACTGCTGCGCCGGCTGGTGGCGCAGGTCAGCCGGCCCGTGCGCTGGGACCTGTGCACGGAGGCGTTCGCGCGCCTCGGCGTCACCGCGCTCGTCGAGCTGGCCCCCGCGGGCACCCTGGTCAACCTGGCCAAGCGGCAGCTGAAGGGCGTGGAGACCCTCGCGCTGCGCACGCCGGAGGACCTCGACCGGGCCCGTACGCTCATCGCCGACCACGGCGGCGCCACCGCGACCGCCCCGACGCAGCTGACGGCGGCGCAGCAGACGCAGCAGACGCAGCAGCAGACACCGCAGGAGGTGGGCCCGTGACGGTCCGGATCACGACCGCCCCGACGCGCGAGGCGCGGATCCTGGGCTTCGGCGCCCACCGCCCGCCGCGCGTCATCGACAACGCCGAGGTGTGCACCTGGATCGACTCCTCCGACGAGTGGATCCAGCAGCGCACCGGCATCCGCACCCGCCGCTGGGCCGCGGAGGACGTCTCCGTCGTCGACATGAGCGAGGACGCCTCGGCCAAGGCGCTGGCCGCGGCCGGGCTGACCGGCTCCGACGTCGACGCGGTCGTGCTCGCGACCGTCTCGCACCCGTACCAGACGCCCGCGGCGGCCGCCGTGCTCGCCGACCGCCTCGGCGCGACCCCGGCCGCGGCGTTCGACGTGTCCGCCGGGTGCGCGGGCTTCTGCCACGGCGTGGCGCTGGCCAGCGACCTGGTGCGCGGCGGCACCGCCGAGCACGTGCTCGTCGTCGGTGTCGACAAGCTGTCCGACTTCACCGACAAGCACGACCGCTCCACGGCGTTCCTGTTCGCCGACGGCGCCGGCGCGGCGGTCGTCGGCCCGTCCGCCGAGCCGGGCATCGGCCCGACGGTGTGGGGCTCCGACGGCGGTCAGGCCGACGCCATCCGCTCCAAGCACTCCTGGCTGGAGCTGCGCCAGCCGGCCGCCGTGGACCCGGTGGCCGCCGAGGCCGCCGCGCAGGACCCGGCCCGCTGGCCGTACCTGGAGCAGCAGGGCCAGTCGGTCTTCCGCTGGGCCGTGTGGCAGATGGCGCCGGTGGCCCAGCAGGCGATGGACGCCGCGGGCGTCACCGCCGACCAGCTGGACGTCTTCGTGCCCCACCAGGCCAACGCGCGCATCATCGACGCGATGGTCAAGCAGCTGAAGCTGCCGGAGTCGGTGCACGTGGCCCGCGACATCGTCGACATGGGCAACACGTCGGCGGCCTCGGTGCCGCTGGCCGTGGAGCGGGCCGTGGCCGACGGGCACGCCCCCTCGGGCGGGCTGGCGCTGTTCATCGGCTACGGCGCGGGTCTGTCGTACGCCGCGCAGGTGGTGCGCCTGCCGTGAGGACCGGCCGCGCCCCCGGCGGGGGCGCGGCGCGCGGACCGGCCCGCCCCACCGGGGACGGGCCGCAGACCTGGGGCCGCGGGCCCCGCGCCCAGGACGAGGAGGGCGCCGGAGGTGCCGGCGCCCGGACGACGAAGGAGCGACGCATGGCCAGTGAGCAGGAGATCCTCAGCGGTCTCGCCGAGATCGTGAACGAGGAGACGGGCCTGCCCACCGACAGCGTGCAGGCCGACAAGTCCTTCACCGACGACCTGGACATCGACTCGCTGTCGATGATGACGATCGTCGTGAACTGCGAGGAGAAGTTCGGCGTCCGCATCCCCGACGAGGACGTGAAGAACCTGCGCACCGTCGGCGACGCCGTCGCCTACATCTCCCAGGCCCAGGGCTGAGCCCGCCGCCGGCCGGCCCTCGCGGGCCGGCCGGCACCCCCACCGCGACCGGCACCCGCCACCGCTTCGAAGGAGTTGACCGACCATGACCACGACCGCTCGCCGCGTCGTCGTCACCGGACTGGGAGCGACGACACCGCTGGGTGGCGACGTCGCCTCGACGTGGGAGGCCGTGCTGGCCGGGCGCTCGGGCGCCCGCCCCCTGCAGGCCTCCTGGACCTCCGAGTTCGACCTGCCGATCACCTTCGGCGCGCAGGCCGCCGTCCCGGCCGAGGACGTCCTGGAGCGCCGCGAGGTCAAGCGCCTGGACCCCTCCCAGCAGTTCGCCGTCATCGCCGCCCGCGAGGCGTGGGCCGACGCGGGCACCCCCGAGGTCGACCCGCTGCGGCTGGCCTCGGTGGTCGCCACCGGCATCGGGGGCATCTGGACGCTGCTGACGGCCTACGACACGCTCAAGGAGAAGGGCGCGCGCCGCGTCCTGCCGCTGACGGTGCCGATGCTCATGGGCAACGGGCCCACGTCGGCGATCAGCCTGGAGTTCACCGCCCGCGCGGGCGCGCACACGCCCGTCAGCGCCTGCGCCTCGGGCGCGGAGGCGCTGGCCTACGGCGCGGACATGATCCGCTCCGGGCGCGCGGACATGGTCATCGCCGGCGGCACCGAGGCGGCGATCCACCCGCTGCCCATCGCCTCCTTCGCGGCCATGCACGCCCTGTCGCGGCGCAACGAGGACCCGGCCCGCGCCTCGCGGCCCTTCGACACCCAGCGCGACGGGTTCGTCCTCGGCGAGGGCGCGGGCATCGTGGTGCTGGAGTCCGAGGAGCACGCCCGCGCGCGCGGCGCGCGGGTCCACGCCGAGCTGCTGGGCGCGGGCCTGTCGGCCGACGCCCACCACGTGGCGGCGCCGGAGCCGGCGGGCGCGGGCGTCAGCCGGGCCGTCAAGGACGCCCTGGCGGCGGCGGACCTGGCCCCGGGGGACCTGGCGCACGTCAACGCGCACGCCACCTCCACCCCGGCCGGGGACGTGGCCGAGGACCGCGGTCTGCGGCTGGCCCTGGGGCCGGCGGCGGACGGGATCGCGGTCTCGGCGACCAAGTCGATGACCGGGCACCTGCTGGGCGCGGCCGGCGCCGTGGAGAGCATCCTGACGATCCTCGCGCTGCGCGAGCGGCTGGCCCCGCCGACGATCAACGTGGACGACCTCGACCCCGAGGTGACGCTGGACGTCGTGCGCAAGGACCCGCGGCCGCTGGCGGGCGAGGGTCCGCTCATCGGGCTGAACAACGCGTTCGGCTTCGGCGGGCACAACGTCAGCCTGGTGCTGCGCTCGGTCTGAGCCGTCCGGCGGTCCGCGACGGAGGCCCGCGCCCCTTCCCCGGGGCGCGGGCCTCCGCGCGTCCGGGCCCGCGGTCCGCGACCGCGTCGGCCCGGTGGTGGCGGCCCCCCGCACGGGGC
This sequence comes from Kineococcus haloalkalitolerans, assembly GCF_050871905.1. Taxonomy (NCBI): domain Bacteria; kingdom Bacillati; phylum Actinomycetota; class Actinomycetes; order Kineosporiales; family Kineosporiaceae; genus Kineococcus; species Kineococcus haloalkalitolerans. The sequence goes on along the minus strand of NZ_JBJLSH010000026.1, from coordinate 51,405 downwards.
CGCCGGGCTCGGCCGACCTGCCGGCCGACGTGTCGGCCGGCCTCTCAGCCGACCTGGTGCAGCCAGCGCACGGGGGTGTCGTCCCCGGCGTGGCGGAAGGCCTCCAGCTCCCGGTCCCAGGCCTCGCCGACGGCCAGCTCCAGGGCACGGCGCGCGGCGGCCGGGTCGGCGTGCGGGCCGGAGAGCAGGTCGAGGGCGGCGTGGACGCGGTCCTCGGGGACCTGCACGTTGCCGTGGACGTCGGTGACGGCGTGGAAGATGCCGAGGGACGGGGTGTGGCTCCAGCGGCCGCCGTCGCAGCCCTGGCTGGGCTCCTCGGTGACCTCGAAGCGCAGGTGGGACCACCCGCGCAGCGCAGAGGCGAGCCGGGCGCCGGTGCCCTGGGGCGCCTGCCAGCTCAGCTCGGCGCGCAGGCAGCCCGCGGCGACCGGCTGGAGCGTCCAGTCCAGGGACGCGCGCACGCCGAGGACCCCGCCCGCTGCCCACTCGATGTGGGGCACCAGCGCGCGCGGTGCGGAGTGCACGAAGAGCACGCCGCGGGTGGTCGCACCGGACATGCCGTTCTCCTCTGCGTCGGTGGGGGACGTCTTCCCCTACGGCCCCACGGCGACAGGTCGACCAGCTGTGTCCATCAGTGACGTGCCAACTACACGGCGTACTCCTCGTACGGGGACATCATGCCCCAGACGTCGCTCACCGTCCACGACCGTGCACGAGATCTCCACGCCGGGACGGTCCGAGACGGTGCGCGCGCCGGGCTCAAGGTCGCGGCCGTCGCTGCCGAGGACCCACCGAGACCGCCGGCACGACGAGAGGACGACCCGCTGTGGACGACCAGCACCCCACCGCCCCCGCGGCCCGCGCCGCCGGTGAGGTCTCGGAGGTCATCCGGCCGGCCGCCATCGTGCCCGAGGAGGCGGCCCGCTCCGTGCTGGTCGAGCTGGCGCTGCGGGACGTGACCAACGGCGGGGTGTGGCAGGCCGGCCCGTCGCTGTGGACGCGCTGGGACCGCCCCTGGAACGGACCCGACAACGCCGCCGGCGCCGAGCTCATCGGCCGCGTCCACGTCGCCTACGGCACCCCCACCAAGTACGAGATCACCATCTACCGCGTGACGGTGACGCTGTTCGGCAGCCAGCTCGGCTGGAGCGTGGAGTCGCTGTGCGACGAGGCGCTCGGGCACGGCGGGCTGCGCCTGGCCGACCTGCCGCGCGCCACGCTCGCCGTCCCGCCGCCGCCCTTCCGCGGCTGACGCGCCCGCCCACCCGCGCCCGCCCCGCCCGTCCGCCGGGGCCCGCGGGCGGTGGCACCATCGAGCGGTGCCCGAGGAACCCGCCGCCAGGCGCCACCACCGGCCCGCCATGCCCGGTGACGACGCGCTCGTCGCCCTCGCCGGGGGCGTGGACCCCTCGGCGCTGCAGGAGGCCGCGCACGCCGCGGCCAGCGCCCTCGTGCACGGCGCCCGCTCGGCGCAGGACGCCGAGGTGACCCGCCGCGTCGTCACGCTCGCCCAGGACGAGGGCCTGGAGGTCATCGCCGACCTGTGGGCCGACGCGCCCGCCGACTCCCTGGCCGGCGCCCTGTGGCGCCTGTACGCGCTGCGCACGTGGGTCCAGCGCGCGCCCGTCGCCGTCTCGCGCCAGTACGCCGAGGGCCGCCGCTTCGCGCCGGTCCTGGAGGTCGTCGCGGGCGTGGCCGACCCGCCCGGGCCGGAGGAGGTCGTCGCCGTCGTCGACGCGGTCCTGACCGGTGTCTCGCGCGGCGACTTCGCCGTGACGCTGGAGCGCGCGGCCGCCTTCTGCCGCCTGGTGGCCGTCGGCCGCGCCCACCACGCCGACGACCCCCGCTTCGGCGGGGCCCCCGGGCCCGCCGGGGAGCTGACCCGCTCCGCCGGCCGCCTCGTGCGCACCGCCGAGCAGCTGGAGACCGCCGCCCAGCGCTGGCGCGCCGGCGAGCTGGGCTGAGTCCCCCGCGCAGACCCCCGCGGGGCTGACGCGGGCGCCGGACGGGGTTACGGTGGGTGCGGGCGCCGGGCCGCGGCAGCCCCGGGTTCCATTGACAGCCGCTACGAGCGGCCGTGCGCCGTGAGGCGCTCCCGGTCCGGCGCTCACCAGCTCCCCGCCGCCCCCGCCCGCCGAGCCCGACCTGCGGGTCCACGGGCCGCTGGCTAGCCTCGCGGGCATGAGCGCAGCTGTTCCCCAGATCCTCCTGAACAACGGGGTGAGCGTCCCCCAGCTCGGCTTCGGCGTCTGGCAGGTCGGCGACGACGAGGTGGTCCCCGCCGTCGAGACCGCCCTCGAGACCGGCTACCGGCACATCGACACGGCCGCCATCTACGGCAACGAGCGCGGCGTGGGCCGCGCCCTGGCCGCGTCGGGCCTGCCCCGCGACGAGCTGTTCGTCACCACCAAGCTGTGGAACGCCGAGCAGGGCTACGACACGACCCTGCGCGCCTTCGACGCCAGCCTCGAGAAGCTGGGCCTCGACCACGTCGACCTGTACCTCATCCACTGGCCGCTGCCGGTCAAGGACGCCTACGTCGACACCTGGAAGGCGTTCGAGAAGATCTACGCCGACGGTCGCGCCCGCGCGATCGGCGTGTCGAACTTCGAGCCGCACCACCTGAACCGCCTGCTGGCCGAGACGACGGTCGTGCCGGCCGTCAACCAGATCGAGCTGCACCCCTTCCTGCAGCAGCGCGAGCTGCGCGAGGAGAACGCCAAGCACCAGATCGTCACCGAGGCGTACAGCCCGCTGTCCTCGGGCAAGGGCGTCATCGACGACCCGACGGTCCGCGCCATCGCCGACCGCCTGGGCCGCACCCCCGCGCAGGTCGTGCTGCGCTGGCACATCGAGATCGGCAACCTCGTCATCCCCAAGTCGGTGACGCCCGAGCGCATCCGTGAGAACTTCGCGCTCTTCGACTTCGAGCTGGCCGAGGCCGACCTGGACCAGATCGCCGGGCTGGAGCGCGACGGCCGCGTCGGCAGCCACCCGGACCAGATGACCATCGGCGCCTGAGCGGGCGCACCACCGGACGGCCGGGTCCGGGCGGGGTCTCTCCGCCCGGGCCCGGCCGTCGGCCGTCCCGGGCCCCGCGCGGGTCGACGAGCGCGGGCCGCGGCGCGCACCCGTGCACGCCCGGGGCCGGTGGCGCGCGACACTGGCCCCCATGACGGTCCACGCCCCCACCGGCGCCCCCACCGGCGCGCCCCCCGCCGCGCTGCCCGAGGACGGCGCGCGGGCGGTCGAGGAGGCCGCGCGGCGCCTGGCCGGCGTCGTCGCCACCACCCCGCTGGAGCCGAGCGCGCGGCTGTCGGCCGCCACCGGCGCGCGGGTGCGGCTCAAGCGCGAGGACCTGCAGGTCGTGCGCTCGTACAAGGTGCGCGGCGCCTACAACCTCATCGCCCAGCTCGGCGAGCGCGAGCGCGCGCGCGGCGTGGTGTGCGCGAGCGCCGGCAACCACGGGCAGGGCGTGGCCTACGCGTGCGCGGCCCTCGGCGTGCCGGGGCGGGTGTACCTGCCGCGCACGACGCCGCGGCAGAAGCGCGACCGCATCGCGGCCCTGGGCGGCGAGCACGTGGAGACCCTCGTCGTGGGCGACACCTACGACGACTCCGCGGCCGCGGCGGCGGCGTGGGCGGAGGGCACGGGCGCCACGCTCGTGCCCGCCTTCGACCACCCGCGGACGATGGCCGGGCAGGGCACGGTGGCGCTGGAGGTCGTCGAGCAGCTGGCCGCGCTGGGCGAGGACCCGCCGGACGTCCTCGTCGTGCCCGTCGGCGGCGGCGGCCTGATCGCGGGGATGCTGACGTGGCTGACCCGCCGGCACCCGGGGGTGCGGGTGGTGGGCGCCGAGCCGCTGGGGGCGCCGTCGATGGCCGCGGCCGTGCGCGCGGGCGGCCCGGTGCTGCTGGACAGCGTCGACACGTTCGTGGACGGGGCGTCGGTGCGCCGCGTGGGCGCAGCCACCCACCCGGTGGTCGCGGCGGCGGGCGCGGAGCTGGTCACCGTCCCCGAGGGCGCGGTGTGCGTGGAGATGCTCGCGATGTACCAGACCGACGGGATCATCGCCGAGCCGGCGGGCGCGCTGGCCACGGCCGCGCTGCTGCAGGGGCTGGGCGTGCGGGAGGGCCAGAGCGTCGTCTGCGTGGTCTCCGGCGGCAACAACGACGTCAGCCGGTACGCGGAGATCGTCGAGCGGGCCCTGGTGCACGAGGGCCGCAAGCACTACTTCCTCGTGGAGTTCCCGCAGGAGCCGGGCGCGCTGCGCCGGTTCCTGGACGAGGTGCTCGGGCCGGACGACGACATCACGCACTTCGAGTACGTCAAGCGCAACAACCGCGAGTTCGGGCCGGCGCTGGTGGGCATCGAGGTGCCCTCCCCCGACGACCTGCCGGGCCTGCTGCAGCGCATGGAGGCCGCGCCCCCGACGTTCGAGCGGATCACGGGCGACGAGCCGCTGTACCGCTACCTGCTCTGACCCCGTCCGTCGCGGACCCGCCGCGGTTGACCCTCCTCGCCGGCTTGTTGCAAGCTCCTCGCAACAAGCCGGCCGGGGGCACGTCCCCGACCCGCAGGTCGAGGGGGGCGCCGTGCCGCGGTCCGGGACGCCGTCCCCGGTGGTCGCCGGCGACCCGGCCGGGCCCGACGGGCACCTCGGGTCCGTGGACCCGCGCGACCCGCTGGGCGTCGCCGCGCGCGAGCGCCGCCGCCTGCTGCTGACCGCCGGCCTCGCGCTGGCGTGCCTGGCGTCCGCCGCGCTCGCCCTGGCCGTCGGTGCCGTCGCCGTCGCCCCCGGCACGCTGCTGCGGCTGCTCGCCGCGGCCGCCGGGCTGGGCCTGGAGCCGACGTGGACGCCCGTGGAGGAGACCGTCGTGCTGGCGGTCCGCCTGCCGCGCGTGCTGCTGGGCCTGGCCGTCGGCGCGGGCCTGGCCGTGTGCGGGGTGGTCCTGCAGGCCGTCGTGCGCAACGTCCTGGCCGACCCGTACCTGCTGGGCGTGAACTCCGGCGCCTCCACCGGCGCGGCCGCCGCTCTGCTGCTCGGCGCCGGCGCCGGGCTGGGCGAGCACGCGCTGACCGGCAGCGCCTTCGCGGGGGCGCTCGCGGCCGGGGCGCTCGTGCTGGCCGTGGCCCGCTCTGCCGGGCAGGTGACGCCGGTGCGGGTGCTGCTGGCCGGTGTCGCCGTCGGCTACGCGCTGACCGCCACGACGAGCTTCCTCGTCTTCGCCTCCGGCTCGGCCGAGGGCGCGCGCTCGGTGATGTTCTGGCTGCTGGGCTCGCTGGGCCTGGCGCGCTGGGGCGCGCCGCTGGCGGTGGTCGTCGCCGTCGTCGCGCTGACGCTCGCGCTGCTGCTGCTGTGGGCGCCGCAGCTGGACGCCCTGGCGCTGGGCGACGAGACGGCCCGCACGCTGGGCACCTCCCCCGCCGCCCTGCGCACCCGGCTGCTCGTCCTGGTGGCCGCCTGCGTCGGGGTGCTCGTCGCCGCCTCCGGCAGCATCGGGTTCGTCGGCCTCGTCGTCCCGCACCTGGCGCGGCGCCTGGTGGGCGCCGCGCACCGCTGGGTGGTGCCGGTCAGCGCGCTGCTGGGCGCGGGGTTCCTCGTCCTGGCCGACCTCGTGGCCCGCACGCTGCTCGCGCCGCAGGAGCTGCCCATCGGCATCGTCACCGCCCTGGTGGGCGCCCCGTTCCTGCTCGTCCTCGTCCGCGGCCTGCACGCCGCGCGGTGAGCCGCCCCCACCCGCCCGGAGGACCCGTGCCGACCCGACCGACCAGCGCCGCCGCCACCACGGCGGTCCTCGCGCTCCTCCTCGCCGGGTGCGGGGCGCCCTCCGCCGGGGGCGCGGGCTCCGCCGACGTGCCCGACGGGTTCCCGCTGACGGTCGTCAACTGCGGCGCCGAGGTGACGATCGAGGCGCCGCCGCAGCGGGTCGTGCTGCTCAAGAGCGCCCCCGTGCCGGCCCTGCACGCCCTGGGCGCGCTGGACCGCGTCGTCGCCCGCGCCGGGCTGTACCCGGCGGAGTACTACGACGCGGCGACGCTGGCCGAGCTGGACGCCGTGCCGCTGCTGACCGACGAGACCGACACGGACGGCCACCTGCAGATCTCCCGGGAGGTGGTGCTGGCGCAGCGGCCGGACCTCGTCCTGGGCCAGGTCGACTCCGTGGACCGGGCGGGGCTGGCCGCGGCCGGGATCCCGCTGCTGGAGGAACCGGCGCTGTGCCCGGCGGGCGGGCCGCAGGAGCCGTCGTTCGAGGACGTCCACTCCCAGCTGGCCCTGTACGGGCGGGTCTTCGACCGCGAGGAGCGCGCGGAGGAGTTCGCCGGCGAGCTGCGCGAGCGCGTGGCGGCCGTCGAACGGCGCGTCGCGGAGTCCGGGCAGCCGCGGCGCACCGCCGCCGTGCTCTACCCGACGGTCGGCGGCGGCGTCACCTACGCCTACGGGCGGGCCAGCGCCGCCACCCCGCAGCTGGACGCGGCCGGGTTCGACAACGTCTTCGCCGACGTCGGCGAGCGCGTGTTCGAGGTGAGCGGCGAGGAGCTGCTGGCGCGCGACCCGGACGTCCTCGTCCTCCTGCACAGCGACGGCGACCCCGCCGCCGTCGAGGCCGCGGTGACGTCCCTGCCGGGCGCGACGGCGCTGAGCGCCGTGCGCGAGGACCGCGTGCTGACCCAGCTGTTCAACTTCACCGAACCGCCCACCGCGCTGACCGTCACCGGCCTGGAGCGGATCGTCGGGGAGTTCGGGCCGTGATCCGCGCCGAGGGCGTGGGTTTCGCGTACTCCGGCACCGCCGTCCTCGACGGCGTCGACGTCACCGTCGCCGACGGGCGGGTGCTGGGTCTGGTCGGCCCCAACGGCAGCGGCAAGACGACCCTGCTGCGCGCCCTGCACGGCGCGCTGGTGCCGTCCCGGGGCCGTGTGCTCCTCGACGGGGCGGACGTGACCCGGTTGCGCGCCCGGGACGTCGCCCGGCGGGTGGCCGTGGTCGTGCAGGAGCACGGCGGGGACCTGCCGCTGCTGGTCTCCGACGTCGTCCTCATGGGCCGCGCCCCGCACCGCTCGGCGTTCTCGCGCACCAGCGCCGCCGACCACCGCACCGCCGCGGACGCGCTGGCCCGCGTCGGGGCCCTGCACCTGGCCGGCCGGCGGCTGTCCGGGCTGTCCGGTGGGGAGAAGCAGCGCGTCCTCGTCGCACGCGCCCTCGTCCAGGAGGCGGCGCACCTGCTGCTGGACGAGCCCACCAACCACCTCGACGTGCGCTACCAGCACGAGGTGCTCGACCTCGTGCGCTCCCTCGTGCACGGGTCCCGCGACGCCGGCGGTGCTGGCGACCAGGGCGGCGCGCGCTCGGCGGTCGTCGTGCTGCACGACCTGAACCTGGCGCTGCGCTACTGCGACGACGTCGCCGTCCTGCACCGCGGGCGCCTCGTGGCCGCCGGCGCCCCCGCGGACGTCCTCGTCCCCGCGGTCCTCGCACCGGTCTACGAGGTGTCGGTGCGCCGGGTGGACCTCGACGTCGCCCGCGGCGAGGGCGTCCCCGACGGGCCGCTGCTCGCCTTCCGGCCCCGCGCCGGCGCCCGCACCCCGCCCGTCCCCGAGGAGATCCGTGCTTGAACCGCTGACGACCACCGTCGACGCTCCCGACCCGGGTCTGCAGGAGCGGCTGGACGCCTACTGGACGTGGCGGGCCGACGCCTACGACGCCGGGCAGCGCCGCGCCGAGCGGCTGGCCGAGGACGAGGCGGTGTGGACGCGGGTGTGGGCGGGCGCGCTGCCGGCGGCGCCGGCGGACGTGCTGGACGTCGGCACGGGCAGCGGCCGCGTCGCGCTGCTGCTGGCCGGGCTGGGCCACCGCGTCACGGGCACCGACCTGTCCGCGGGGATGCTCGCGCGGGCCCGCGCCCACGCCGCGCTCCTGCCGGCGGGCCGCGCGCCGCGCTTCCTGCGCGACGACGCCGTCGCCCCGGGGTTCGCGCCCGGCGGCTTCGACGCCGTCGTCAACCGGTACGTCGTGTGGACGCTGCGCGACCCCGCGGCCGCGCTGGCGGCGTGGCGGCGGCTGCTGCGCCCCGGCGGCGTCCTCGCGCTCGTCGACGCGCCGTGGTTCCCCCGCGGTCTGCACGACGGCGACGGGGCGGGCGAGGAGTTCCGGACCGCCTACGACGAGCGGGCCCGCCGCGCGCTGCCGCTGGCGGAGGCGCCCTCCATCGCCGCGACCGTCGAGGCGGTGCGGGCCGCCGGGTTCGCCGACGTGGCCGCCGAACCCCTGCACGAGGTGCTCGCGCTGGACCTGCGGCACGGCGCCGCACCGGGCCACGAACCCCGCCTGCAGCACCTGGTGACGGCCCGGGCCCGCTGACGCGGCGGCTTTCGGGCAGGCTGACCCCCCATGAGCGACGTCGACGTGGTCCGCCGGACCCGCGCCCTGCTGGAGACCCTGCCCGAGCGCGAGCGCTCGGCCGCGGTGAACCGGCTGCCGGACGACTGGCCCGAGGGCGTGTGGCGCGCCTTCCGCGAGGCGGGCCTGTGCGAGACCGTCGACATCACCCCGCCCGGCGGCGAACCGCGCACCCGCCAGCGCCTGCACCCCGCGGCCCTGGCGGCGCTGGCGGAACTGCGCCGCTGACCGCCCGCCGCTGACGCCGCCGCCGGACGGGGTCGTCCACCGGCCGGTGGACGACCCGCGTCCACCGCACGCCGCTGCCGACGCGCGGTGCGGCGGCGCACGCTGGAGCCCGTGCACACGACGCTGATCACCGTCCACGCCGCGGCGGCCGTCGTCTCGCTGCTGACGGCGGTGCTCCTGCTGCTGCCGCGGCCGCTGCCGGGACGGGCGGCCCGGGCGCTGGCGCTCGCGCTCGCGGTGAGCACGGCGGTGATGACCGCGACCCTGGCGGCCGCCGTGGCCGTGGGGTGGGCGGGCCGCCCGGCAGCCGCGAACGGCGTCTTCGCCGGACTGACCGTCCTGGCCGCCGCCGCCACCGCCTGCGCGGTCGCGGCCGTGCCCGTGGCGCCGCGCCGGGACGCCGCGCAGGTGGAGCGGCTGTCCGCGCGCGGCGGGTTCGTCCTCATCACCCAGTGCGCGGGCCTGGCGGCCGTCGCGGTGCTCGACGTCGCCCCCGGGTGGGCGGTGGCGGCCGTGTCGGTGGCGGTCGTGCTGGTCGCCCGGGAGGTCGTGCAGCGCCTGCGGCGGGCCGCGCTGGCGCACCCGGTGGGCGCCGCCCGGTGACGCGGGCGGTGGCGGCCGGCTCAAGGTCGCGGGCCGACGTGACGATCGACAGAGCCATGACCGTCCCGCACCCGCGCCCCGTCGAGCTCACCGTCACCACCCGGCTGACCGGTGCCGCCCCGACGACGATCCGCACCGACGCCGCCCCGGTCGCGGCGCTCCTGGACGTCCCCGCCGCGGCGGTCGTGGACCTGCTGCGCGCGCTGGACGGGCGCCGGCTCGGCGACGAGCTGCTCGGGCTGCTGACCGGCCTGCTGCCCGCCACCGAGGAGCCGGGCCGGCTGGCGCAGCACCGCGGGGGCAGCAAGGCGGACGACGTGATCGCCTCGTGGGAGGCGCTGCGCGAGTGGTACTCCGCGGCGATGGGCGCCGACCTGCCGTCGGCGCTGGGCGTGCGGGCCCTCGCGAGCTGAACCCTGGCGTACCCGCACCGCGGTCCGACGCCCGTGGGGCGGGTGGGGCTCGAACCCACGACCGAGGGATTATGAGTCCCCTGCTCTGACCGACTGAGCTACCGCCCCGCGCGGCCCGCCCCGCCCCGCCCGCACCGGGTGGCGACCTCGAGCGGCCGTGCCGCGGCGACCCTACCCGAGCGCTCCCCCGCCGACCGGTTCCCACGACCAGCCGTTGCTGTCCAGGTGCCGGCGCATGCTGGTGCGCCGCTGCTCGGCGGCCGCCACGCCGACGGCGTACTCAGCGGCGTCCGCGAGCGGGACGCCCGCGCGGGCCAGGGGTTCGGTGTCCGGGGCGGGCGGCGCGGGCAGGTCCCCGCCGACGCGGGCCGAGGACGTGGTGTCCAGGTAGCGCTCCACGGTGCGCCGCAGCGGTTCCACGACGCCGGGTTCGAGGCGCGCGTCCTGGTGGACGGCGTGCTGCAGCAGCAGGAGGGCGTCGTCCAGGCGGGCGAGGGCGACCACCGCGGACGAGGACGGTTCGCTGCCGCGGAAGTAGTGCAGCACCGGGTACGCCAGGTGCGTCTCCGCGCTGCTGGCCACCAGGTCGGTGAGCGCGATGAGCTGCTGCACGAACGCCGAGCTGAACCCCTGCCCGGTCCAGCCGCCGCGCACGACCGCCGCGGGGTCCTCGCCCAGGGCGGTGATGCGGACGGCGAGCGCCTGGCTGGCGACGACCGCGGAGACCACGGACAGCAGGTAGGTGATGGACAGGGTGATGACGAACAGGCCGGTGAAGCTGGCCAGCGTCGACAGCAGCCGCCCGGTCGAACCGGCCGCGACGACGTCCCCCACGCCGAGGGTGAACAGCGAGAAGCCGGCGTAGTAGACGACGTCGGCGAACGGCACGGACTCCCGCGTCGTGGAGTCCACGACGCGGTCGGAACCGAACAGCACGAGGGTCCAGCCCACCCACAGCCCGACGACCCAGCCGAGCACCGTCAGCACGAGCATGACCGAGCCGGCGGCGGCCAGCAGCCGGGAGGAGGTGTCGTGCCGGTGCAGGCGCAGCAGCCCGCGCCACAGCAGCCCCAGGCCGTGCCGGGTCAGCGGCCCGGCCTGGCCGACGTGCAGCGTGGTGGCCAGGGCGTCCGCGCACACGACGAGCACGACGAGCGCGCCGAGGACGTCGAAGAGGGTGCCGAGCACGGGGGTGGCCTCCTGGCCGTCGGGTCCGGTGGTCCCCGCGTGCCTACCGGGGCCGGGCCGGGTGCGCCAGCGGGCCCGTCGCCGACTGGCGCCACGCCCGCGTGCTCGTAGCCTGGCCCGTTGCAGGTGTGCAAGCGTCGCGCGCCTCCCCCGGTCCGCACCGTCCCCCGGAGGTCCCGTGACGACCGACGACCTCGCCACCGGCGTGCTCGTCCTGGCGGGCACCCTGCTGTGCCTCGTGCTCGTCAGCCGCGTCACCAGGCGCGTGTCCCTGTCGCCGGTCCTGCTGGCCCTCGTCGTCGGCGCCGTCCTCGGCCCGCAGGTCACCGGGGTCGTCGACCTCACCGCCGGCGTCCCCCGCCACGCCCTGCTGGAGCTGGTCACCCTCGTGGCGCTCGGGCTGCTGACCTCCTCCATCGGGCTGCGCGCCCGCCCGGAGGACCTGCGCGGCAGCGCCCGGCGCCTGGTGGTGCTGCTGCTGGTGGTGATGCCGGCCATGTGGCTGGTCACGGCGCTGGGCGCCGGGCTGCTGCTCGGCGTCCCCGTGGCCGTCGCCCTCCTGCTCGGCGCGGTGCTCACCCCGACCGACCCGGGCGTCGCCTCCACGGTCACGAGCGGCGTCCTGGCCCGCACGTCGCTGCCGCGCCGGCTGCGGATGTCGCTGCAGCTGGAGTCGGGCGCCAACGACGGCCTCGCCGTGCCCTTCGTCGTCCTGTCGGGCCTGCTCCTGGCGCACCCCGTCGGCGAGTCGGTGCACCGCTGGGCGGTGGAGGCCGGCCGCGAGGTCGGCGTGGCGCTCGTCGTGGGTCCGGCGCTGGGCCTGCTCGCCGCGCAGCTGCTGCGGTTCGCCGAGCGGGAGAGCGCCGTCGCCGAGACGTACCTGCCGCTGACGGGCCCGGCGACGGCCCTGACGGCCCTGGCGGCGGCGCACCTGCTGGGCGGCAGCGGTGTCCTGGCCGCCTTCCTCGCCGGGCTGGCGCTGTCGCTGGCGCTGCCCCAGGAGGACCTGCGCGAGCCGGTGACGTCGTTCCACGAGTCGCTGTCGCGCGTGGCGCTCGTCGCGGTGTTCCTCGTCCTGGGGTCCGTGCTGCCGCTGGGCGCCTGGGCGGCGCTGGGCCCGGGCGCGTTCGCGTTCGCGGCGTGGGTGGTGCTGCTGCGGCGCCTGCCCGCCACCCTGCCGGCGCTGCGGCTGGCGGGGACCGGGACCTCGCAGGCCCTCTTCCTCGGCTGGTTCGGGCCGCTGGGCGTGGCGGGCGTCTACTACCTGGCGCACGTGCAGCGGTGGTCCCCGCCCGACGGCGAGCACCTGTTCGCCGTCGGGTCGCTGGCGATCGTCGCCTCGGTCGCCGCGGCGGGGCTGACGAGCGCGCCGGGGGTGGCGCTCTACCGCCGGCGCGAGGGTTCGCCCGCCGACGCGTGAGGGACCGGGCCGGGGTGACGGCTGCTCCGGCCGGGGGTCGCCCGCGCGGTCGATCTCCTCCCGCGCTCCGCCCGCCGATGCCTGGTTCGCACCGACGGACCACCAGGAGGACGACGTGGCGGAGAACCGCACCGGACGAGGGCCGCGCCGCGCGGCCGTGGCGATGGCGCTGTGCCTGAGCGCCCTGACCCTGCCCGCGCACGCGGACGTGCGCGGGGACGTGCGCGCCGACGACGCCGCGGACGTGCTGGAGGTGGAGGTGCGCCCGGCGATCGCCACGCCCAGCGGAGTGGTGACGGTCGCGGCCGAGTACGAGCCGGAGGACGGCGACGGCGGGAGCGGCGAGGACGACGGCGAGGACAGCGACGACGACGGGTCCGACGACGGGTCCGACGACGGGTCCGACGACGGGTCCGACGACGGGTCCGACGACGGGTCCGACGACGGGTCCGACGACGGGGACGGCACCGTCCTGGGCCGGGGTCCGGCCGCCGCGACGGGTGTGGAGCTGGTCGTCGACTTCGGCGACGGCTCGGCGCCGCAGCCCCTGCGGACCGTCGGGTCGCCGCACGAGGTGAAGGGCTTCGGCAAGCACGCCTACGCGAGCGCGGGGACGTACACCGTCACGGTCACCGCCACGCCGGAGGCCGGGACCCCGGTGAGCGTGCCCGTCGAGGTGCAGGTCGGCGGCGGCAGCGCCCGCCTCAGCGGCGCGGACCGCTTCGAGACCGCGAACCGGCTGGCGCGGGAGGACTTCCCCGTCGACGGCGAGGCCGACGCGGTGCTGCTGGCCCGCTCGGACGGCTTCGCGGACGCGCTGGCCGCCGCCCCCGCGGCGCTGGCGCGGCGGGCCCCGGTCCTGCTCACCGCCACGGCCGAGCTGCCCGCGAGCGTGCGCGCCGAGATCGTCCGCACCCTGGGCAGCAGCGGGACGGTCCACGTCCTGGGCGGGGAGAGCGCCATCGCGCCCTCGGTCGTCGAGGACCTGCGCGCCGCCGGGTACGAGGTGGTGCGCACCGCCGGCGAGGACCGCGTCGGGACGGCCCTGCTGCTGGGGCAGGTGCTGCTGGACTCCGGCGCGCGCGTGGACGAGGTCGTCCTGACCGGCACGGCGGGCTTCGCCGACGCCCTGTCGGGGGCCGCCTTCGCCGCCGGCGCGGACGCCCCGGTGCTGCTGACCGCTCCGGGCAGGCTGGACCCGCGGGTGCTGGCGTTCCTGCAGCGGCTGGGCGACGACGTGCGCGTGCACGTCGCCGGTGGGCCGGGCTCGGTGGGCGAGGGCGTCCTGGCGGAGCTGCGCGGTCACGGGTTCGCGGTGGACCGCCTGTCCGGTCCCGACCGCTACGCCACCTCCGCCGACGTGGCCGCGACCCTGTTCCCAGCGGCGACGACGGTGGTGCTGGCCACCGGGGCGAACTTCCCCGACGCCCTGGCGGGCGCCCCCGCCGCCGGACGCCGGCAGGCCCCCGTGCTGCTGGTGGGTGCTGAGCTGTCGGACGAGGCGCGCGCGTACCTGCGGGCCGGGGCGGGCCGGATCCGGTCGGTCTACGTCCTGGGCGGTGAGCGCACCGTGCCGGCGTCCGTCCTGGCGGAGGTGCGGTCCCTCCTCGGCCTGGGCGCCTGAGCCCGGCAGTCCCACCCCCGGCCACGGCCGGGGGTGGGACTCCTGCGTCCGGGGGCCGTACGTCCTGGTGCAGGTCCTCCGCCGGTGCCACCCTGAGCGGATGACGACGGTGCTGGTGGTGGCGGTCCTCGCGCTCCTCGCGCTGGCCGCGTGGCGCCTGGACGTGCGGGCCCGGCTGCGACGCGGCGATGCCGGGACGGACGAGCGCGCGCGGGCTCGGCAGGAGATCGGGCGGCAGATCGACAACGGGAGAGCGGGCGGCCAGGGGTGGCTCTGACCCGGCCCCTCCCTGCGGTGGTCGTCGACGGGTGACGCGCTCGACGGTCCACGACCGCCGCCGGGTGTCCTGACCCGGCTCGCCGGACGGCGGCAGCCCGGCGTCAGTCGCCGGTCGCCCGGGCGGCCCGGTCGATGAGGTCGGCGACGACGTCCGGCCGGGAGACGGTGACCGCGTGCGAGGCGTCGACCTCGACGGCGTGCGACCCCGCGCGCTGGGCCATGAAGCGCATCGAGTCGGCGGGGATCGCGAGGTCCTGCAGGGTGATCAGGGTCCACGAGGGGGTGCCCCGCCACGCCGCCCGGGTGGCCGTGTCCGCCAGCGCGTCGGCGGTGACGGGCTGCTGCGTGACGGCCATCAGCGCGGCGACGTCCTCGGGGACGTCGGCGGCGAAGACCTCCCGGAACTGCTCCTGCCGGATGTAGAGGTCCGTGCCCCCGCCGGGCAGCGGCACGGCGTCCAGGGCCGCCCCGAGCTGGGCCCCGGGGAACTTGGCCGCGAGCTCGCCGGTGCTCTCGCCCACCTCGAGCAGGAAGCTGGCGACGAAGACGAGGGCCCGCACCCGCGGGTGGCCGTCGGCGGCCTCGCTCATCACGGTCCCGCCGTAGGAGTGGCCGGCGAGCACGACCGGGCCCTCCACGCTGTCCAGGACGCTGCGCAGGTGCTCGGCGTCGGCGCGGAGGCCGCGCAGCGGGTTGGCGGCTGCGACGACGCGGTAGCCGTCGCGCCGCAGCGGTGCGACGACGCCGTTCCAGCTCGAGGAGTCGGCGAAGGCGCCGTGGACGAGCACGACCGTGGGCTTGCGGGTGTCCGTGGCGGGTGTCGCGGTGCTGGTGGTCATGGGCTGGTTCCTCTCCGGTGACGGCCGCGCGAGCGCCCTCCGCGCCGCAGCGGGAGTGCTGCGGGGACCGGGGTGTGCAAGCGGCACGGTGAGGGGTGGAGCGGTCTCCAGCACGTGTCCCTTGCTTGCGGCATGCGATATATTGCACTTCGCCAGCACGGTCGTCAAGGGTCGTCGGACCTCTGGAAGGACCTCGCCCACCGCTGTTCGGCGGCGCGGCGCGAGGACGGTGTTTGACACCGCCCCGCCGGCGGTGTCCGATATATCGCATGCCAGTCCCCGACGACGCCCCCGCCCGCCAGCGCACCCTGCTGCGCGAGGACGCCTACCGCCGGCTGCGCGACGCGATCGTCGATGGGACCCTCGAACCCGGCGAGCGGCTGCGCGACGCGGAGCTGGAGCGCTGGCTCGGCGTCAGCCGCACCCCCATCCGCGAGGCCGTGGCCCGCCTGGAGCAGGCCGGGCTCGTGCACACCCGCCCCGGTCGCTCGACCGTCGTGGCCCCCCTGGACGCCCGCGCGGCCCGGCACGCGCAGTCGGTGGCCGCCGCCCTGCACGAGCTGGCGACCCGCGAGGCGACGCCGCACCTGGGCGAGGAGCACGCCGGGCAGCTGGAGCGGGCGAACACCGCGTTCGCGGACGCCCTGCGCGCCGGGGACGCGGACGCCGCGATCGCCGCCGACGACGCCTTCCACGGCGTGTTCCTCGACGTGTGCGACAACCCGCTGCTGCGCTCGGCGCTGGAGCAGGCCACTCCCCTGCTGCGCCGCCTGGAGCGCACCCGGTTCTCGACGCTGTCCGGGCGCGCGTCCGTCGCCCAGCACGAGCGCATCGCCGCGGCCGCGCTCGCCGGGGACGCCGAGACCGCCGGGCGGCTGGCCCGCGAGAACTGGCTGACCCTCGACCCCCTGGTCCCGGCCGAACCGGCCGGCTGAACCCCCGGAACCCCCGGAACCCCCGGAACCCCCGAAACCCCGACCCCGTCCCGGCCGCGCCGGGCGAGGAGGAGAACCCGTGCGCCTCGACGACTTCCCCCGCCACCCGCTGACCTTCGGCCCCAGCCCGGTCCACCCGCTGCGCAACCTCAGCCGCCACCTCGGCGGCGCGCAGGTGTGGGCCAAGCGGGAGGACGTGAACTCCGGGCTCGCCTACGGCGGCAACAAGACCCGCAAGCTGGAGTACCTCGTGCCCGACGCCCTCGCCAAGGGCGCGGACACGCTGGTGTCCATCGGCGGGGTGCAGTCCAACCACACCCGCCAGGTCGCCGCCGTCGCCGCGCACCTGGGCCTGAAGGCCGTGCTGGTGCAGGAGAACTGGGTCGACTGGCCCGACGCCGTCAACGACCGCGTCGGGAACATCCTGCTGTCGCGGCTGACCGGCGCCGAGGTGCGGATGGTCGACGAGGGTTTCGGCATCGGGTTCAAGGACTCCTGGGAGCGGGCGCTGCAGGACGTGCGCGAGCGCGGCGGCACGCCCTACGGCATCCCCGCCGGCGCCTCCGACCACGAGCTGGGCGGGCTGGGTTTCGCCCGCTGGGCGCAGGAGGTGCAGCAGCAGGAGGAGGAGCTGGGCGTCTTCTTCGACACGGTCGTCGTCTGCTCCGTCACCGGTTCCACGCACGCGGGGATGATCGCCGGGTTCGCCGCGCAGGACCGTCCGCGCCGCGTCATCGGCATCGACGCCTCCGCGAAGATCGCCGAGACGCGCGCGCAGGTGGAGCGGATCGCCCGCCGCACCGCCGACCTCATCGACGTGGGCCGCGACCTGCGCGACGACGAGATCACCGTGCTGGAGGGGTGGGCCGGCGACCTGTACGGCATCCCCGTCGACTCCACCCTCGACGCGATGCGGCTGACCGCCTCGCTGGAGGGCGTGGTCCTCGACCCCGTCTACGAGGGCAAGTCGATGGCGGGCCTGGTCGACCTCGTGCGCAGCGGCGACATCCCGCCCACCTCGACCGTCCTGTTCGCGCACCTGGGCGGCCAGCCGGCGCTCAACGCCTACAGCGGGCTCTTCCCCCGCTGAGGGGCCCCGGGACGACGAGAGGGGCCGCGCACCGCGCGGCCCCTCTCGTCAACGCTCCCGCAGTTGGACTCGAACCAACAACCTGCCGGTTAACAGCCGGCTGCTCTGCCAATTGAGCTATGCGGGACCACAGCCGTGCGCACCGCGGTGCACCCGGCTACAGCACGTCAACCTTAGCAGCCCCCGTCCGGCGTACCCGCCACCGGGCGGTGTCGCGGGCGGCCCCGGGCTCGCGTCAGCCGGCGGTGATGCGCTCCTGCCAGGCGCGGCGCGCGGCCTCCAGCCGGAACAGCTCCTCGGAGGCGGCGCGGTACTCCTCGGCCTGCCCCGCCGGGTCCAGCCGCTGCAGCGCCCGCCGGGCCTGCGCCACGGCCCGGGTGGCCGCCGCGGCCGCCAGCGCCGCCGCCATCGACCGCCCCCAGCGCTCCAGCTCCTCCTCGCTGCCGACCGGCAGGTCCACGACCGCCAGCTCGCGCACCAGGTCGGCCACGGCGCCGTCGACGTACTCCAGGACGGCCGACACCCACGCCGGCCCGCCGGACGTCTCCAGCAGGTCGCCCGCGGCCGTCACCGCGTCGTGGACCTGCCGGTGCGCGGGCACCGTGAAGGCGTCGGCCTCCAGGGTGGCGACGTCCTCGGCCACCGCCCACGGGGCCTGCAGCACGACGGCCAGGACGCGGCGCTCCAGGTCGACCACCGGGTCCGGGGCCGCCGGGCGCGCCGGCGCCGCCTGCTCGGGCGCGCCGCGGCCGGCGCCCGCGGCGGCGGGGCGCTCGCGGTCGCCCTGCTGCCCCGCCCGCTGGGGGGCCGCCTCCGCGCGCGGGCCGCCGCCCGCCGCCGCACCCGTCCGCCCGTGCCCCGCGTGCCGGCGCACCCGGTCCAGCACGAAGCGCTCGTCGAGGAAGCCGGTCCAGCGGTCCAGGTTCACCGCGTAGCGCTGCTGCAGCCCCCGGTCGCGGATGCCCGCGATGATCGGTGCGGCCGCGTCCACGGCCGCCAGGCGCCCCTCGTCGCTGTCGAGGTCGAAGCGGCGCAGGGTCGAGCGGATCGCGAACTCGAACAGCGGCACCCGCGAGGCCACCAGCGCCTCGACCGCCGCGTCGCCGGAGGACAGCCGCAGGTCGCACGGGTCCTGCCCGGACGGTTCCACCGCCACGTACGTCTGCGCGGAGAAGCGCTGGTCCAGCTCGAAGGCGCGCAGCGCCGCCTTCTGCCCGGCCTCGTCGCCGTCGAAGGTGAAGACCACCTCCGCGCCGCCCGCGTCCGCGCCCAGCATCCGCCGCACGACGCGGGCGTGCTCCTCGCCGAACGCCGTGCCGCACGTGGCCACGGCCGTCGTCACACCCGCCACGTGGCAGGCCATGACGTCCGTGTAGCCCTCGACGACGACGACCTGGTGGCGGCGGGAGATGTCCCGCTTGGCCAGGTCCAGCCCGTACAGGGCCTGCGACTTCTTGTAGACGGGCGTCTCCGGGGAGTTGAGGTACTTGGCCTCGATCCGGTCGTCGTCGAACAGCCGCCGCGCGCCGAAGGCGACGGTGGCGCCGCTGACGTCGCGGATCGGCCACACCAGCCGCCCGCGGAAGCGGTCGTACAGCCCGCGCTGCCCGCGCCCGGCCAGGCCGGAGGTGACCAGCTCCTCCTCGGTGAACCCGCGCCCGCGCAGGTGCCGCAGCAGGACGTCGCCGCCCGCGGGGGCGAAGCCGACGCCGAAGCGGGCGCTCTGCTCGCGGGAGAAGCCGCGCTCGGCCAGGAAGCGGCGCGCCGCGTCCGCCGCGCCCGGCGCCTCCAGCTGCTCGGCGTACAGCTCGGCGGCCACCCGGTGCGCCTCCAGCAGCCGCTGGCGCTGCCCGCCGGGCACCGCGGGGCGCTGGCCCTGGCGGCCGCCCTCGTCGACGTAGCGCAGCTGCACGCCCACCCGCCCGGCCAGCTGCTCCACCGCCTCGGTGAAGCTCAGGCCGTCGTGGCGCTGCAGGAACTCGAAGACGTCGCCGCCGGCGTCGCAGCCGAAGCACTTCCAGTGCCCCACGGCCGGGCGGACGGTGAAGCTGGGGGTGCGCTCGTCGTGGAAGGGGCACAGGCCCTTCAGCGAGCCCACACCCGCCGGGCGCAGCGTCACGTACTGGCCGATCACCTCGTCCAGCCGCGCGGCCTCCTTGACGGCCGCGATGTCGTCGCGGTGGATGAGGCCGGGCACGCCCTCGAGTCTAGGTCGCGGCCCCGACGCGGCCGCCCCCGGCGCTGCGCCGGCCGCGGGCGCGACCGGGCGGGCGGACGGGACCGTGGGCGGGCGGTGGCAGGATCGCCCGGGTGAGCCACGAGCAGCACCCGGCGCGCCCCGACGTGCGCAGCGACCGCCCCTGGGGCTTCCGCACCCGCGCCGTCCACGCGGGCGCCGTGCCCGAGCCGACGACGGGCGCGCGGGCCGTCCCGATCTTCCAGACGACCAGCTTCGTCTTCGAGGACGCGGCCGACGCCGCCAACCTCTTCGCCCTGCAGAAGTACGGCAACATCTACAGCCGCATCTCCAACCCCACGGTGGCCGCGCTGGAGGAGCGGATGGCCTCCCTGGAGGGCGGGCTGGGCGCCGTGGCGTGCAGCAGCGGGCAGTCCGCGGAGTTCCTGACCTTCGCGGCGCTCGCCGGCGCGGGCGACCAGATCGTCGCGTCGAACAACCTCTACGGCGGCACCGTCACCCAGCTCGACGTGACGCTGCGCCGCTTCGGGGTGGACACGGTGTTCGTCGAGCCCGAGCCCGAGGCCGTGCGCGCGGCGATCACCGAGCGCACCAAGCTGGTCTTCACCGAGCTGGTCGCCAACCCCTCCACCGTCGTCGCCGACGTGCGGGCGCTCGCGGACGTCGCCCACGAGGCCGGGGTGCCGCTCGTCGTGGACGCCACCACCGCCACCCCGTACCTGTGCCGGCCCATCGAGCACGGCGCGGACGTCGTCATCCACTCCGCCACGAAGTTCCTCGGCGGGCACGGCACGACGCTCGGCGGCGTCGTCGTGGACGCGGGCACGTTCCCCTGGGACAACGGCCGCTTCCCCTCGATGACCGAGCCCGTCGCCAGCTACGGCGGCCTGAGCTGGTGGGGGAACTTCGCCGAGTACGGGTTCCTCACCAAGCTGCGCAGCGAGCAGCTGCGCGACATCGGCGCGACGCTGTCGCCGCACTCGGCGTTCCTGCTGCTGATGGGCGTGGAGACGCTGCCGCAGCGCATGCGCGAGCACGTGGCCAACGCCCGCCGGGTGGCGCAGTGGCTGGAGGCCGACGAGCGGGTCAGCTGGGTGCGCTACTCGGGCCTGCCCTCGCACCCGCACCACGAGCGCGCGCAGCGCTACCTGCCGGAAGGGCCCGGCGCGGTGTTCTCCTTCGGCGTGCGGGGCGGTCGCGCGGCCGGGGAGCGGTTCATCGAGGCGTGCCGGCTGTGCTCGCACCTGGCGAACATCGGCGACGCCCGCACGCTGGTCCTGCACCCGGCCAGCACCACCCACCAGCAGCTGACGCCCGAGCAGCTGGCCGCCGCGGGGGTGCCGGAGGACCTCGTGCGCATCAGCGTGGGCCTGGAGGACGTCGAGGACGTCCTGTGGGACCTCGACCAGGCCCTCGACGCGGCCGTGAGCGCGGCGGCCGGCGCGGCCGTGAGCGCGGCGGCCGGCGCGGCCGCCGGGGAGGAGCAGTCGTGAGCGACCCCCTGGCCGGTGAGGTGACCGGTGTCCCCGACGTCGGCACGGCCGCCCCCGAGCAGGTCATGGAGCAGGCCCGCCGCGACGGCTCGGCCGAGCGGGCCACCGGCTCGCAGGACGCCCCGCCCTCGGCGTGGACGCCGCC
This sequence comes from Kineococcus haloalkalitolerans, assembly GCF_050871905.1. Lineage (NCBI taxonomy): Bacteria > Bacillati > Actinomycetota > Actinomycetes > Kineosporiales > Kineosporiaceae > Kineococcus > Kineococcus haloalkalitolerans. The sequence goes on along the minus strand of NZ_JBJLSH010000026.1, from coordinate 30,550 downwards.
CACCCCGGGTGAGCGGCTGCGGCTGCTGCGCGCCAGCCGCACCGTCGCCGTCGTCGGCGCCTCGAACAAGCCGTCGCGCGCCTCGTACTTCGTCTCCACCTACCTGCTGGCCAGCACCGACTACGAGGTGTGGTTCGTCAACCCGCGCGAGCGGGAGGTGCTGGGACGGCCCTGCTACCCGTCGCTGGCCGAGCTGCCCGGGGTCCCCGACATCGTCGACGTGTTCCGCCGGCCCTCCGAGCTGGGCGCCGTGCTCGACGAGGCCGTCGCCGTCGGAGCCCGCGCGCTGTGGCTGCAGCTGGGCCTGTCCGACGACGACGTCGCCCGGCGCGGCACGGCCGCGGGCCTGACGGTGGTCATGAACCGCTGCCTGAAGATCGAGCACGCCCGCTTCCACGGCGGGCTGCACTACGCAGGGTTCGACACCGGCGTCATCAGCTCGCAGCGGCGCGCGGTGCGCTGAGGCGGTACCCCCGGACGGCGCGACGGTGCGCCGTCCGGGGGACCGCCCCACCGTCCGACGCCGGCGGTGACGGCGCGCGCGGCACCCTGGAGCGTGATCGATCCCCGTCCGGCCGCCCCGGGAGCCTGGCCTCCCCCGCCGTCCGGCACGGTGCTGCCGGCGACCCCGCCGCCGCGGCCCACCGACGGCGTGTCGGTGGCCGCTCTCGTCTGCTCCCTGCTCGGCGTCCTCGGGGTGCCAGCCGTCGTGCTGGGCGGGATGGGCCTCGCCCGCACCGCGGGCGGGCGCCGGACCGGGCGCGGGCTGGCCGTCGCCGGTCTCGTGCTGGGCGGTCTGCAGGTCCTCGCCGGAGCGGTCGCGCTCGTCGCCCTCGTGCTCCTCGCCTCCGGGCAGGACGCGTGGGAGGAGGCGGTCTGGCCGGCGTCCGACGAGGTGAACGGGGCGCAGGACCTGCGCACCGGGGACTGCCTCGACGAGGAGGGCTCGGACGCCCTCGGCTGGGACGTCGTCGTGCGCGACTGCGCCGGTGAGCACACCGCCGAGGTGCTGGTGCTGGTCACGGCGCAGGGCGCGCCAGGCTCCCCCGACGCCTTCCCCGGCGACGACGCCCTGCAGGAGCAGGCCGACCTCGCCTGCACCGCCGCGCTGGCCGGTGCCCTCGACGGGGCGGACGCCGTCGCCGGTGCCGCGGACCTGGTCCCCGACTGGTACGTGCCCACCGCCGACGGCTGGGCCGCCGGCGACCGCACCATCGACTGCCTCGTCGTCGGCCTCGACGCCGACGGGTGGTCCGTGCCGCTGACCGGGTCGCTGCTGGCGGGGACGCTGGCGAGCGGGGTCGCGACGACTGTCTGAGGACGGGTCAGGACGGCGGCTCGACTGCCCGGCACGACGAGCGGGCGCCGAGGGCCGTGCTCCTCCGCGAGGGGTGGCTGTCCACCTCGCTCACGAGCGGCGGTCCCGGTCGTCGCGCACCGCGTCGACCGCCTCGCGGAGAGGCAGGTCGCCGGCCGTCCGCCCGCCGGCTCGGTCGAGCACCTCGTCCAAGGAGGGGGTGCCAGCTCCACCGACGGTCTCGACGACGTGCTCCTGCGACGACCGGCCGGCCGACGCGGCACGGCGGCGCATGACGGTGCGCGGCTCGCCGGGGACGTCCTCGGTCGGCGTGTTCGGCACAGCGCCATCGTGGCACCCGGCCGCGATGCCCGTCCGGCGTGCGGTCCCACCGCTCCTCGCGGGCTCGCACCTGGCAGCCAGCCCGCGGGCACGACGCGACACGCCGTCCCGGGGCGGGCGACACGCCGCCTCCGGCACGGTGCCCGCAGGCTGGCTGTCAGTCCCGCCCGCGAGGACCGCGCCGCGCGGTCCTCAGGTCAGCCGGGCGTGCCAGGCGAGCGCCGACACGTCGGTCAGCGAGGCGATCTGGTCCACGACCACCCGCAGGCGCGCGGCGTCGTCGCGGGCGGCGGCGTGGTCCTCGCGGAACGGCGGCTCCAGCGCGTCCGGGGCGCGCTCGGTCAGCGCCACGAGCAGCTCGGTGAGCAGCTCGCGCTGGCGGGCGTAGAACGGCTGGCGCTCCTGCGCGCTCATGACGAACGTGGCGGCCACGCCCTTCAGGACGGCGACCTCGACCTCGGTGCCGGCGGGCACGACGACGTCGGCGGCGTAGCGGGTCAGCCGGCCGGGGCCGTGCGCGGCGCGGGTGGCCTCCTCCGCGGCGCGCGCGAAGCGGCCGATGAGCTGGCTGGTCATGTCCTTCAGCGCCGCCAGGTGGCGCCGGCCGCGGTACACCTCGCCGGGCTGCTCGACCGCCCAGTACGGCAGGGACTGCAGGCGCTGCAGGGCGTCGTCCACCTCGTCGTCGCCGACGTCGGGCAGGTACCAGTCGCGCACCTGCGCGGCGACCCGCGCGCGCACCTCCGCCTCGCGCAGCCAGTCCAGGCGCACCGACCCGGCGACGACGGCGTCCTCCACGTCGTGCACGCAGTAGGCGACGTCGTCGGAGAAGTCCATGACCTGCGCCTCGACGCAGGGGCGGTCGGCGGGGGCGCCGTCGCGCAGCCACGCGAAGACGGCCGCGTCGTCGGCGTAGGCGCCGAACTTGCTCGTGGGCCGGGGGGCGCGCCCGCGCAGCCACGGGTACTTCGTGGAGGCGTCCAGGCTGGCGCGGGTCAGGTTCAGGCCCACGGGCGAGCCGTCGGCGGCCACCGACTTCGGCTCCAGCCGGGTCAGCAGGCGCAGCGTCTGGGCGTTGCCCTCGAACCCGCCGATGTCCGCGCTGGCCTCGGCCAGCGCCCGCTCGCCGTTGTGCCCGAACGGGGGGTGGCCCAGGTCGTGGGCCAGGCACGCGGTGTCCACGACGTCGGGGTCGCAGCCCAGCGCCGCGCCCAGCTCGCGCCCCACCTGCGCGACCTCCAGGGAGTGGGTGAGCCGGTTGCGCACGAAGTCGTCGGTGCCGGGGCCGACGACCTGCGTCTTGGCCGCCAGGCGGCGCAGCGCCGAGGAGTGCAGCAGGCGGGCGCGGTCGCGGGCGAAGGCGGTGCGCCCGTGCGTCTTGGGCGGCTCGGTCGCCCAGCGCTCCAGGTCCTGCGGCGCGTAGCCGGGGTGGGTCACCGCGAGCGGCTCAGCCACCGGACACCGACAGCTCTGCCTGCCGCACGTTCTCCAGCGCCGCGCCGGTCAGCTCGCGGTCGTCCAGCCACCCCTCGGGCAGCGCCACCCGCTCCTGCGGGGAGCCGGCGCGTCCGCGCGGGCCCTCGGCGGGCGCGCCCGGGTAGGGCTGGGAGAGGTCCATCCCGGCCAGCAGCTCGTCGAGCGCGGCGAGGCTGTCGACCAGGCCCAGGCGCGAGCGCAGGTCCCCGCCGACGGTGTAGCCCTTGAAGTACCAGGCCACGTGCTTGCGGATGTCGCGGCAGCCGCGCAGCTCGTCGCCGTAGTGCTCGCACAGCAGCTCGGCGTGCCGGCGGATCGTGGCGGCGACGACCGCGAGGCCGGGGCGGTGGCGCTCCGGGCGCCCCGCGAAGGCGGCCTGCAGGTCGGCGAACAGCCACGGGCGGCCCAGGCAGCCGCGGCCGACGACGACGCCGTCGCAGCCGGTGCGGCGCACCATCTCCAGGGCGTCGTCGGCGCTCCACACGTCCCCGTTGCCCAGGACGGGGATGCTCGTGACGGTCTCCTTCAGGCGGGCGATGGCGTCCCAGTCGGCCTGCCCGGAGTAGTGCTGGGAGGCGGTGCGCCCGTGCAGGGCGACGGCCGCGGCGCCCTCCTCCTCGGCGGCACGGCCGGCGTCCAGGTAGGTCAGGTGGTCGTCGTCGACGCCCTTGCGCATCTTCACCGTCAGCGGCAGCCCGCCGCGGGAGGCCTCGCGCACGGCGCCGCGCACGATGGAGCGGAACAGGCCCGCCTTCCAGGGCAGGGCCGCTCCCCCGCCCTTGCGGGTGACCTTGGGCACCGGGCAGCCGAAGTTGAGGTCGACGTGGTCGGCGAGGTCCTCCTCGACGACCATGCGCACGGCGGCGGCGACCGTCACCGGGTCCACCCCGTACAGCTGCAGGCTGCGCGGGCGCTCGTGCGGCTCGAAGGTCACCAGCCGCATCGACTCCGGCGTGCGCTCCACCAGCGCGCGCGAGGTGACCATCTCGCTGACGTAGAAGCCCTCGCCGTGCTCGCGGCACAGCGTGCGGAAGGCGGAGTTGGTGATGCCCGCCATGGGCGCCAGCACGACGGGGGTGGGCGACACGTGCGGGCCGATGCGCAGGGGCGCCAGGACGGGCGCGGGGGCCGCGCCGCCCGTCGTGGCGCCGGTCGCGGGGGCCGGGGCGTGCAGGGTGCTCACCCCTCCATGATGACGCGCCCGCGGGGCGCTCCCGCCCGCGCCCGGGAGGGGGGTCGGGCGCGGGCGGGAGCCGGCGGTCAGGAGTCCAGGACCGCGTTCATGTTGGCCGCGAACTGCTCGGGGGTGATCGCGAGCTGGAAGAGCTGCTCGATGTTCGTCAGCAGCTCCTCGGCGGCCTCGGGGCTCAGCGCCTGGTCCCAGGACTGCTGGAAGGAGGGCGCCTCGCTGACGACGTCGTAGACGAACTGCATCCACTCCTGGTCGTCCGAGAGGGAGAAGCGGTCCTCGATGCCGGTGACGACGGGCACCTCGCCGGCCTCGGTGATGAACGCGTCGATGACCTCGTCCGTCATCAGGCCCTCGGCGAAGAAGGTGCGCGCGACCTCCTTGTCCTCCTCGCTGGCCGTGGCCGACAGGTAGAAGTACTGCGCCGGGTTGCCCAGGCTGTTGCCCGGGTCGCCCTTGCCGCCGGTGACCGTGGGGAAGTTGGCGTAGCCCAGGTTCCCGCCGGTGACGAAGTCCCCGCCGTCGGCCTTCATGGCCCCGTACGTCCAGGTGCCGTGCAGCATCATGGCCGCCCGGTCGGTGTAGAGCAGGGCCTGGTCGGCGTTCTGGTCGGCGACGATTGAGTTGAAGCCGTCGACGAACCCGCCGGCGCGCACGAGGTCCTGCGCCATCGTCAGCGCCCGCAGGGAGTCCGGGTTCGACCACGCCTCGGGCTGCCCGTCGTAGATCGACTGGAACAGCTCGGGCCCGCCGACGCGGTCGAAGAGGAACTCCAGCCACATCATCGTCGTCCACCGCGACTGCCCGGCCAGGGAGATCGGCGCGATGCCGGCGTCCTTGAACGTGCCGACCAGCCCGATGAGGTCGTCCCACGTCTGCGGCGGCTGCGCGCCGACCTGCTCGAACAGGCGCTTGTTGTAGAAGAAGACGATGGGCTGCACCGTCTCGTTGGGCATGGCGTAGACCTCGCCGTCGACGGTCGCGGCGGCCCAGGTGGACTCCAGCAGCCGGTCGCGCACCTGCGGGTTCTCGTCCAGCCAGGCCGTCAGGGGCTCGATCTGGCCGGCGCGGGCGAAGTCGCGCATGCCGCCGCCGCCCCAGCCGTAGATGATCGTCGGAGCCTGGCCGGCGCCGACGGCGGTGCGGATCTTCGTCTTGTAGGCGTCGTTCTGGAAGGCGGTGGGGGTCAGGTCCGGGCCGTCGGAGGACTCGTTGAACGCCTCGACGTAGGCGTCGCGGATGGACTCCTTCGGGTCGCCGGTCAGGTACCAGATGGTGGCCCCGCCGCCGGCGCCACCGCCGCCCTCACCGCCGGTCTGGCCGGGGCCGGAGGAGCCGCCGCAGGCGGACAGGGCGGTGGCGGCCAGCGGGGCGGCGAAGACCGCGGCGAGCAGGGAGCGCCGGCTGGTGGCGCGGAGGGCGCCGGGGGTCGGGTTCGGGGTCACGGGTGTCTCCTGGATCTCGCGCCGCGACGGTGCGGCGAGCGGGTCGGGACGAGCGTACGACGGGAGGGTCAGCGGGAGAGGTGGATCGGGACGGCGTCGGGCGCGGTGCCCGTCAGCGCCCCTCCTCGGCGGCGGTGACGCGGACCTCCGGCCGGGCGAAGCGCCAGCCGTCGGCCTTCAGCTCGGGGACGAGCGCGGCGACCGCGTCGACGGTGGGCCGGCGGTCGCCGCCGCCGTCGTGCAGGAGCGCCACAGCGCCGGGGGTGAGCTGGTCGCGGACCCGCTGGGCCAGCTCCTCGGCCGTGGCCGGCTCCCAGTCGTTGACGACGAAGCGCCAGCCCAGCGGCTGCATGCCCTCCTCGGCGGCGACGCGGGCCACGCGCCCGTCGGCGCCCCAGTCGCCGTAGGGGGCGCGGAAGAACGGGATCTTCGCGCCCGGCACGACCGAGCGGATGAGGGCGCTCGTCTCGCGCAGCTCGGCGCGGATCACCTCGGGGTCCTCGGCGCCCATGGACCCGTGGCGCGTGGTGTGGTTGCACAGGGTGTGCCCGTCGGCGGCGATGCGCCGCACGACGTCGGGGTACTGGCGCACGTGGTCGCCCCACAGGCAGAACGTGGCCTTGACGCGGTGCTCGCGCAGGACGTCGAGGAGCCTGAGGGTGTCGGCGCCGTTGGGGCCGTCGTCGAAGGTGAGGCTGACCGCCTTGCCGCCGCCCTGGGTGCTGGTGACGACCTCGGCGGTGGGGTTCTTCGCCTGCGCGGGGCCGGCGGCGACGGCGGTCAGGGTCGCGGCGGCGGCGAGGGCGAGGGCCGACGCGCCCAGGCGGCGGACGGCGCGGCGGGGGGCACGGGGGTGCACGAGCTACCTCCTCGTAGCTGGGAGGGCCCGCGCGTCGGGCCCCCCGCGGCACCGAGGGTCCCCGGTGGGCCTTCCGCAAGCTTTACCGCAGGTACGGGGTGCGCGCCGGGGGTGTGAGGCCCCGAGCAGGCGAGCCCCCAGGCAGGCGGAGACCTGGCCGATGCCCACGCGCTCCTGCGCCATGGTGTCGCGCTCGCGGATGGTCACCGCCTGGTCCTCGAGGGTGTCGAAGTCGACGGTGATGCAGTACGGCGTGCCGATCTCGTCGTGGCGGCGGTAGCGGCGGCCGATGGCGCCGGCGTCGTCGAACTCCACGTTCCAGTGCGCGCGCAGCTCGGCGGCCAGGTCGCGGGCCTTGGGCGAGAGCTGCTCGTTGCGCGAGAGCGGGAACACCGCGGCCTTGACGGGGGCCAGGCGGTGGTCCAGGCGCAGCACGGTGCGCTTGTCGACGCCGCCCTTGGTGTTGGGGGCCTCGTCCTCGGAGTAGGCGTCGACGAGGAACGCCATGAGGGAGCGGGTCAGGCCGGCCGCGGGCTCGATGACGTAGGGCGTCCAGCGCTCGCCCTTGGTCTGGTCGAAGTACGACAGGTCGACGCCGGACTCCTTCGAGTGCGTCGACAGGTCGAAGTCGGTGCGGTTGGCGATGCCCTCCAGCTCGCCCCACTCCCCGCCCTGGAACCCGAAGCGGTACTCGATGTCGACGGTGCGCTTGGAGTAGTGCGACAGCTTCTCGGCCGGGTGCTCGAAGAACCGCAGGTTGCCCGGGTCGATGCCCAGGCCGACGTACCAGCTCATCCGCTCCTCGAGCCAGTACTCGTGCCAGGTCTCGTCGGTGCCGGGCTCGACGAAGAACTCCATCTCCATCTGCTCGAACTCGCGCGTGCGGAAGATGAAGTTGCCCGGGGTGATCTCGTTGCGGAAGCTCTTGCCGATCTGGCCGATGCCGAACGGCGGCTTCTTGCGGGCCGAGCCCATGACGTTGGCGAAGTTGACGAAGATCCCCTGGGCCGTCTCGGGGCGCAGGTAGTGCAGCCCCTCCTCGTTGTCGACCGGGCCGAGGAACGTCTTCATCAGGCCGGAGAACTCGCGCGGCTCCGTCCACTGGCCCCTCAGGCCGGTGTCCGGGTCGACGACGTCGGCCAGGCCGTTCTCCGGCGGGTGGCCGTGCTTGGCCTCGTAGGCCTCCAGCAGGTGGTCGGCGCGGTAGCGCTTGTGGGTCACCAGCGACTCCACGAGGGGGTCGGTGAACACGGCGACGTGCCCGGAGGCCTCCCACACGCGGCGGGGCAGGATGACCGAGGAGTCCAGGCCCACGACGTCGTCGCGGGTGGTCACCGTCGCGCGCCACCACTGGCGCTTGATGTTCTCCTTCAGCTCCACGCCGAGCGGGCCGTAGTCCCACGCGGACCGGGTGCCCCCGTAGATCTCGCCGCTGGGGAAGACGAACCCCCGGCGCTTGGCGAGGTTGGTGACGGCGTCGAGGCGGCTGGTCGGGGACTGGGCCACGGGATCTCCATCCGGCTGGTTGTCGGCGAGGGACGGGCGCACCGGCCCGGACGGCCGGCCGCGCACCCCGCCGCGGTGGGCGGGGCGGTCGATCAGCGTAGACGGTCCCGGCGCGCGGTGACGGGGCGGCGGCGGGGCGGCGGCGGGGCGGCGGCGGGGCGGCGGCGGCCCGCGGCGGGGCGGCGCGGGGCGCCGGTGACGTAGGCTCGGGCGTCGCGGCAGCACGTCCGCGACGGCCGCAGCGCGGCGCGCCGGTCACGGGACGGGACGCGCGGCAGGACGAGCACGAGGAGGACCGCCGTGGCAGCCCCGCAGACCCCGCGCCCCGAGCGCGCGCGCCCCACGGGCGCCACGACGACGGCCACCCCCCAGCGGCGCTCCACCAAGCAGCGCTCGGCCGTCTCCGCGCTGCTGGACGAGGCCGAGGGCTTCCTGTCGGCGCAGGACCTGCACGCGCGGCTGCGCGAGCGCGGCGACGGCGTGGGCCTGGCGACCGTCTACCGGGCGCTGCAGGCGCTGGTCGAGGACGGCAGCGTGGACGTCCTGCGCACCGACGAGGGCGAGTCGGTCTACCGGCGCTGCTCCACCGGCCACCACCACCACCTGGTGTGCCGCCGCTGCGGGCGCACGGTGGAGGTGGAGGGCCCGACCGTGGAGACGTGGGCGCGCCGGGTCGGCGCCGAGCACGGCTTCACCCAGGTCGAGCACGTCGTGGAGGTGTTCGGCGTGTGCGCGCAGTGCACCGCCGAGCTCACCGCCCAGCAGCCCACCGGCTGACCCGCGGGTCGCGGGGTCGCCGGGCCCCGCGGTTCAGGCCAGGTGCGGGACGTCCGCGCCCGCCGACCCCAGCCACGGCTCGAAGCCGTCGGGCGTGCCGGGCCGGGAGCGGTCGTGCTCGTCGGCGCGCATCAGCAGCCGGGGGAAGCAGGCGGCCACGCGCTCGCGGTCGGCCGGGTCGGTGCCCGTGACGACGAGGCGGGTGCGCGGCCCGGCCGCGTCCCAGGTGCCGACCTCGCCGATGCTCAACTGCCCCCCGGCCCCGTCCCAGGCGCACACGACGCCGGGGCGCGCGGGCAGGTGGAAGACGCCGCGGGCGCGCAGCCGGCCGCTGCCGATCTCCTCGATGCCGTCCAGCAGCCGGCCGGGGTGGAAGGCGCGCCGGGACGTCAGCTCGAGGGTCCACACGCCGTCGCCGTCCAGCGCGCCCGTCGGGCGGGCGCGGCGCAGCTCCAGGGGGGCGTCGCGGCCGGGGTCGTGGGCGGCGTCGGGTCGGCCGGCCCAGCGGTCGGCGACGAGCTCGGCGCCGGTGACGGCGTGGACGCCGCGCACGGGCGCGGTGCTCAGGTGCGCCAGCAGCCGGCGGGCCCGCCCCGCGGGCACGTCTCCCCCGCCCTCCCCCGCCAGGAGCACCAGGTCGGCCTCGTCGAGCTGGTGGGCCAGGGCTTCGCCCACGGCGCGGCCGTCGTCGAGGACGCCGGCGTGCGAGGGCAGGCGCTCGGCGAGCAGGTCGTCGCCGAGCAGGTCGTCCTCCAGGGTGGCCGCGTCGGCGGTGGCCACGACGGAGGCCACCCGGCAGGAGCCGGCGACGGGGCGGCCGTCGACCTCGCCGAACCGCAGCGCGCGCACGACGACGAGGGGCTCGGCCGCCAGCGGCAGGGCCAGCACGACGCGGCGCCAGCGGCCGCTGGCGGCGACCGCCACGAGCGTGGGCAGCACGTCCTCGCGCAGCGCGCAGTCCAGGCAGGCGTGCTCCAGGGGCACGCGCACGTCCTCCTCGACGCCGTGGACGTCGCTCACCACGCGGCGCAACCCGTCGTCGCGGCCGGGGCCGAGGTCGTAGCGCAGGACGACGGTGCCGGGCACCTCCCAGGCGGCCACGGCGCCGGCGGTGTCGCGCAGCACGGGGTCCAGGCAGGTCAGGACGGTCACGGGCAGGGGGGCGAGGGGCACGGGCTGTCTCCTCCGGGTCACGCTTGTTGAGAATGATTGTCAGTCAGTCGGACGGTAGCAGACGGCCTCGGCGCGCCGGGGCGGGGCGGACCGCCGCGCCGGGTCACGGCGGGTAACGTGCCCGGGACTGTCCACGACCAGGGAGACCACGTGAACCGCAGCGAACTCGTCAGCGCCCTCGCCGAGAAGAGCGGCGTCACCCAGACCGACGCCGACTCGGTCCTCAGCGCCTTCGGCGACGTCCTCATCGAGGCCGTCGGCCGCGGGGAGGACGTCCGCCTGCCCGGCCTGCTGACCCTCGAGCGCGTCGAGCGCGCGGCCCGCACCGGCCGCAACCCCCGCACCGGGGAGACCCTCGAGATCGCCGCCTCCTACGGCGCCAAGCTCACCGCCGGCTCCAAGCTGAAGGCCGCCGCCGCCGGCAACGACTGACGCCCCGGCCGGGCGCCCGCCCGGCCACGGCCCCGCGCCGGCCCGCGCCCGGCGGGGACCCCGGTTCCCCCCGGGCGGGGCGAGGCGCAAGACTGCACCGCACCGGCACCGCGCCGGTGCCGCGCGGTCGCTCCGCGCGGTCGGGACGAGCAGGCAGTGCGCCGGGGTCAGCGTCGACGCCCGCACCGGCACGGAGGCGAGGGCGACCGATGAGCAGCTCCACCACGCAGTCGACCGCTGCGGACGACCAGGCACCGGCGGCGCGGCGCGCCGCGACCGACGCCCTGTCCGTGGACGGGGTCTCCTCCGACGAGGGCCACGCCGCCCTGCGCGCCTCGGTGCGCCGGCTCGGCGAGCTGCTCGGGGAGTCCCTCACGCGGCACGAGGGCCCCGAGCTGCTCGACCTCGTCGAGCGGGTGCGCCGGCTGGCCCGCCGCCCCGACGGCGGCACCGAGCTGGCCGCGCTGCTGTCGGGCGTGGACGACCGCACGGCGATCGTGCTGGCCCGCGCCTTCACCGCCTACTTCCAGCTGGCCAACGCCTCCGAGCAGCTGCACCGCGGCCTGGAGCTGTCCCGCCAGCCCACCGGCGGGCTGCCGCCGACGCTGGAGCGCGTGGCCGAGGGCCTGCGCTCGGGCGAGCTGGACCGCGAGCACGCCGCGGCCGTCATCGGCCGCCTGCAGCTGCGGCCCGTCTTCACCGCCCACCCCACCGAGTCCAGCCGCCGCTCGGTGCTGGACCTGCTGCTGCGCATCACCGGCATCGTCGAGGCGTCCGAGGACCCGCAGCAGCGCCCCCTGGACGCCGAGCGCGGCCGTCGGCGCCTGGCCGAGCTGGTGGACCTGCTGTGGCAGACCGACGAGCTGCGCGTGGACCGCCCGCGGGTCGTCGACGAGGCGCGCTCGGCCCTGCACTACCTGCGCACCCTGACCTCCGACGTGCTGCCGGACCTCGTGGAGGACCTGCAGGCCGGCCTGGCCGAGCTGGGCCTGCAGCTGCCCGAGGACGGGCGCCCGCTGCGCTTCGGCAGCTGGGTCGGCGGCGACCGCGACGGCAACCCCAACGTCACCCCCGAGGTGACGATGGAGGTCCTGGCCCTGCAGCACGACGCCGCGCTGGACCTGCTGGTGCGCGCCGTGGAGGAGCTGCGCACCGAGCTGGCCGCCTCCACCCAGGTCGTCGGCGTCAGCGAGGAGCTGGCCGCGAGCCTGGAGACGGACCGCGAGCTGCTGCCCGAGGTGCACGCCGAGCGGGTGCGGCTGAACAGCCAGGAGCCCTACCGCCTCAAGCTGTCCTACATCGCCGCCCGGTTGGAGGGCACCCGCGCGCGCCTGCACGACCAGACGCCGCACGCGCCCGGCCTGGACTACGCCGACGCCGACGAGCTGGTGGCCGAGCTGCGGCTGCTGGCGGACTCGCTGCGCGCCCACGACGGCCAGCTGGTGGCCGACGGGGCCGTGGCGCGGCTGCTGCGCGTGGTGCACGCGGTCGGGTTCAGCCTGGCCACGCTCGACGTGCGCGAGCACGCCGGGCGCCACCACGCGGCGCTGGCCGCCGTCTACGACCGCCTCGGCGAGCTGGACCGCCCCTACGCGCAGCTGGAGCGCGCCGAGCGCCGAGCGCTGCTCTCGCGCGAGCTGACCGGGCACCGCCCGCTCATCGGCGCCGCGGCGCGCAACCTCACCGGCACCCCCGCGGAGGTGTTCCGCCTGTTCAGCACGGTCCGGCAGGCGCTGGACCGCTACGGCGACGACGCGGTGGAGAGCTACATCGTCTCCATGACCCAGGGCATCGACGACCTGCTGGCGGTCGTCGTCCTGGCGCGCGAGGTCGGCCTGGTCGACCTGGCCGACCCCGCCGACGACGCCGCGGGCGACGTGGCGCGCATCGGGTTCGTGCCGCTGTTCGAGACGGTCACCGAGCTGGAGGCCGCCGAGGAGCTGCTGGAGGGCCTGCTCGCCGACCCGTCGTACCGCCGCGTGGTGGCGGCGCGCGGGGACGTGCAGGAGATCATGCTGGGCTACTCCGACTCCTCCAAGGACGGCGGGATCGCCGCCTCGCGCTGGCAGATCCACCGCGCCCAGCGCGCCCTGCGCGACGTGGCGCGCCGGCACGGCGTCGTCCTGCGCCTGTTCCACGGCCGCGGCGGGTCCGTGGGCCGCGGCGGCGGCCCGACGGGCGAGGCGATCCTGGCCCAGCCGTACGGCAGCCTCGACGGCCCGATCAAGGTGACCGAGCAGGGCGAGGTCATCAGCGACAAGTACGTGCAGCCGCGCCTGGCCCGGCACAACCTCGAGGTGGCGCTGTCGGCCGTCCTGGAGGCCTCGACGCTGCACCGCACCTCGGCGCTGCCGCGCGACGTGCTCGACGTGTGGGACGCGGCGATGGACGTCGTGGCCGGCACCGGCCAGCGCGCCTACCGCGCCCTGGTGGGCGACCCGGCGCTCATCCCGTTCTTCCTGGCGGCCACGCCCGTGGAGGAGCTGGGCAACCTCAACATCGGCTCGCGGCCCTCGCGCCGGCCCGGCGGCACGGGCGGCCTGGAGGACCTGCGGGCCATCCCGTGGGTGTTCGGCTGGACGCAGAGCCGGATCAACGTGCCCGGCTGGTTCGGCGTCGGGTCGGGTCTGGCCGCGGCCCGCGAGGCCGGGCACGGCGAGACGCTGCGGCACATGTACGGCTCGTGGAACTTCTTCCGCAGCTTCGTGTCCAACGTGCAGATGACGCTGGCCAAGACGGACCTGGCCATCGCCGGGCACTACGTGGAGGAGCTGGTGCGCCCGGAGGACCGCGGCGTGTTCACCACGATCCGCGAGGAGCACGCGCGCACCGTCGAGCAGGTGCTGTGGGTGACGGGGCAGTCGGAGCTGCTGGAGTCCGCCCCGGTGCTGCGCCGGACGCTGGAGCTGCGCGACGCCTACCTGGCGCCGCTGCACGCGCTGCAGGTCAGCCTGCTGGGCCGGGCGCGCGCGGCCGGCGAGGACCCGGCGCCGGTGCTGCGCCGGGCGCTGCTGCTGACGATCAACGGCATCGCGGCCGGCATGCGCAACACCGGCTGACACCCGCTGACGCCCGTGACGGGCCCGGCACCGGGGCGACCCGGTGCCGGGCCCGTCGTGCGTCCGGAGGGTTGCCGGGCGCGCGCGCAGGCCTATACGGTCCTGCGCATCCCTGTAGGAGGGGGTGCGACGGCGCACCGCTGCCCACTGGCGGGTCCGGCGCGCACCACGCGACCGACCCGGAGGACCCGTGCCCGTCATCACCGCCGTCCGCACCCGCGACGTCCGCTTCCCCACGTCGCTGGAGCTCGACGGTTCCGACGCCGTCAACGTCGACCCCGACTACTCCGCCGCCCACGTGGAGGTGGACACCGACGACGGCGCCGTCGGCACCGGCATCGTGTTCACCTGCGGGCGCGGCAACGAGGTCGTCGTGGCCGCGCTGGAGAGCTACGGGCACCTGCTGACCGGGAGCGAGGTGGACCTCGACGACCTCGGCGAGGCCTCCCGCCGCCTCGTGCACGACTCCCAGCTGCGCTGGCTGGGCCCGGAGAAGGGCGTCTCGCACATGGCGTGCGGGGGGCTGGTCAACGCGCTGTGGGACCTGCGCTCGCGCCGCGACGGGCAGCCGCTGTGGCGGGTGCTGTCCAGCGCCGCGCCCGACGAGCTCGTCGACGTCGTCGACTTCACCCACATCTCCGACGCCCTGTCCCCCGCCGCCGCGCGCGACCTGCTCGTGGCCGGCGCCGAGGGCAAGGAGCAGCGCGTGCAGCAGCTGGAGCGGGAGGGCTACCCCGCCTACACCACCACCCCCGGCTGGCTCGGCTACGACGACGACAAGCTCGTGCGGCTCGCCCGCGAGGCGGTCGCCGACGGGTTCGGGATGATCAAGCTGAAGGTCGGCGGGGACCTGGACGACGACCGCCGCCGGATGCGGCTGGCGCGCGAGGCCGTCGGCCCCGGCGTGCGGATCGCGGTGGACGCCAACCAGCGCTGGGAGGTCGGCGAGGCCGTGGAGTGGATGCGGGCGCTGGCCGAGCACGAGCCGTGGTGGATCGAGGAACCCACCAGCACCGACGACGTCCTCGGCCACGCGACGATCCGCCGCGGCGTGGCGCCCGTCAAGGTCGCCACCGGCGAGGCCGTCGCCAACCGGATCGTCGTCAAGCAGCTGCTGCAGGCCGGCGCGATCGACGTCCTGCAGATCGACGCCACGCGCGTGGCGGGCGTCAACGAGAACGTCGCGAACCTCCTGCTGGCCGCCCGGTTCGGGGTGCCGGTGTGCCCGCACGCCGGCGGGGTGGGGCTGTGCGAGCTGGTGCAGCACTTCTCGTTCTTCGACTACGCCGCCGTGACCGGCACGCAGGAGGACCGCGCCATCGAGTACGTCGACCACCTGCACGAGCACTTCACCGACCCCGTCGTCGTGCGCGGCGGGCGCTACGCGGCCCCCACCGGCCCCGGCACCGGGGCGCGGATGCACGCCGAGTCGGTGGAGCGCTGGACGTTCCCCGGCGGCGAGGGGTGGCGCGAGCTGCTCGCCGGCGGCGCGGACGGCGCCGGGCGGGTGCCGGCGACCGCGGCGTCCCGGAGCGACGCGTGAGCACGCCGCACCCGGTCGATCCCGCGGACGCGCTGCCGGCGGACCCGCGGGCGCTGCTCGTCGGGCGCGTGCACGACCCGGTCACCGGGGGGCCGGTGCCCGTCGCGGTGCGCGGTGGGGAGCTGGTCGACCTGTCGGGCACCGCCCCCACCGTCGCGCACCTGCTGCGCCTGCCCACCCCGCGGGTGCGGGAGGCCGTCGAGGACGCCCCCGCACGCTGGGACGTGCGGGAGGTCCTGGCCGCCTCGCTGGGCCGGGACACGGCCGCGGTGCGGCTGTTGGCCCCGGTGGACCTGCAGGTGGTCAAGGCGTGCGGCGTCACGTTCGTCGACAGCATGCTCGAGCGGGTCATCGAGGAGCGCTGCGCGGGCGACCCGGACCTCGCGCAGGGCGTGCGCGCGCAGGTGCTGGACGCCCTCGGCGACGTCGGGGACCTGTCCGCGGTGGTGCCCGGCTCCGCGCAGGCGGCGCGCGTGAAGGAGGCACTGCTCGCGCGGGGCATGTGGTCGCAGTACCTGGAGGTGGGCCTGGGGCCCGACCCGGAGGTGTTCACCAAGGCGCCCGTGCTGTCCTCCGTGGGCTACGGCGAGCGCGTCGGGATCCCCGCCACCAGCTCGTGGAACAACCCCGAGCCGGAACTGGTCCTCGTCGTCGACGCCGAGGGCGTCCCGCGCGGAGCGACCCTGGGCAACGACGTGAACCTGCGCGACGTGGAGGGCCGCAGCGCGCTGCTGCTGGGCGCCGCCAAGGACAACACCGCCTCCAGCGCGCTGGGCCCGTTCGTGCGGCTGTTCGACGACGGTTTCACCCTCGACGACGCCCGCACCGAGCGGATCTCCCTGCGCGTGGACGGCCCCGAGGGGTACCTGCTGGAGGCCGTCAACGACGTGGGCCGGCTCAGCCGCAGCTTCGAGGAGCTGGTGGCCGCCACGTGGGGACCGCACCACCAGTACCCCGACGGTTTCGTCCTGCACACCGGGACGCTGTTCGCGCCCGTGCAGGACCGCGGCGAGCACGGCCGCGGGTTCACCCACGTGCACGGCGACGTCGTCACCATCGCCGGCCCGCACCTGGGGGCGCTGGTCAACGAGGTCGGCCCCACCGAGCAGCTGCCGCCGTGGGAGTGGGGCGTGGGCCGGCTGCTGGACCACCTGCTGGACCGTGCGGCGCAGGAGGCGGGACGACGCCCGTGAACGCGGGCGGGTCGGTGTACGAGCGGCTGCGGGAGCTGGTGCTCACCAACGAGATCGCGCCGGGCGAGCGCGTCGTCATCGACGCGCTCGCCCGGCGGCTCGGGGTCTCGCAGACGCCGGTGCGCGAGGCCGTGCACCGGCTGGAGGGCGACGGCCTGGTGGTGCGCAGCGGCTCCGGCTACCGCACGACGGAACTGCTCGACCTGGACGGGCTGCGCGAGCTGTTCGAGTTCCGGCTGCTGGTGGACCTGTGGGCGGTGCGGGCGGCCGCGGTGGACCGGCTGGCGAACCCCGCGGCGGCCCTGCTGCGCGACGTGGACGGACTGTCGCGGGAGCTGGACGCCGGCGGCGACGTGCGCCGCGCCCTCGTCGCCCACGACACCCGCTTCCACGCGGCGCTCATCGACGCGGCCGGCAACCGGGTCGCCGCCCGCGCCTACGCCGGCACGCACGGGCACCTGCACGCCTTCCGGCTCTACCCCGCCGACACCGACGGCCGCGTCACGGCCGCCGAGCACGCGGCCGTGGCCCGCGCCGTGGGCGCCTGCGACCCCGGCGCGGCGGAGGAGGCGATGCGCGCCCACCTGCTCAACGCCTTCGACCGGTTCGCGCGCGCCTTCGCGGGCGGCGCGGGCCCCGCGGCGCGCCCGCCGGTCCCGGCGCGCACCCGGCTGCACCGCGCGGGCGCCTGAGCGGTCCTGCGGGTGGTGCGGTCAGCCCAGCCGCACCGGCAGGCGCCGCCAGCCGCGCAGCACGCGCGTGGTGGTGCGCTGCGCTCCCGCGGCCGGCTGCAGGGCGGGGAACCGCTCGAACAGCGCCCGCAGCCCCACCTGCCCCTCCAGGCGGGCCAGCGGCGCGCCGAGGCAGAAGTGCCGGCCGCCGGAGAACGCCAGGTGCTCGCGGGCGTTGGCGCGGCGCACGTCGAAGCGCGCCGGGTCGGTGAACACGTCCGGGTCGCGCCCGGCCGCACCGAGCAGCAGCACGACGCGGGTGCCGCGGCGCACCGGCTGCCCGGCCACGACGGTGTCGCGCAGCGCGCGCCGCGACGTCAGCTGCACGGGCGCCTCCAGCCGCAGCGACTCCTCCACGACCCCCGGCCACAGGTCCGGGTCGGCGCGCGCCGCGGCGAGCTGGTCCGGGTGCTGCAGCAGCAGCGCCGTCGCCGACCCCAGCAGGTTCACCGTCGTCTCGAACCCGGCGGCCAGCAGCAGGCCCGCGGTGGCGCGCAGCTCCCGCTCGCTCAGCCGCTGGCCGCCGTGCTCGTCGTCGGTGACGGTGACCAGTCCGCTCAGCAGGTCGTCGCCGGGGTCGCGGCGCAGCCGCTGCAGGTGCTCCCCGACCCACGCGTCGAACCCGCGCAGCGCCGCGTCCACGGCGCGCACCTCGCGCCAGCCGGCCGCGACCTCCAGGCTGCCGGCCACCCCCGCCTCGAAGCGGCGCACCTCCTCGCGCCGGTGCGCCGGGACCCCCAGCAGTTCCGCGACGACCGCCAGCGGCAGCCGCAGCGCGTAGCCCTCCACCACGTCGACGACGGGACCGCGGCCGGCCAGCTCGTCGAGCAGCTCGGCGGCCAGCTCCTCCACCCGCGGGCGCAGGCCCTCCACGGCGCGGGCCGTGAACACCTTGGAGACCAGCCGGCGGTAGCGGGTGTGCTCGGGCGGGTCGACCGCCAGCATCGACGGCGGCTCGACGGGGTGGGTGGGCCGCTCGCGCGAGGCCCACGCCAGCGGCCGGCGCAGCGCCGGCACGGGCGCGTCGTGCAGGGCCCCGACGCCGAAGTCGGCGCCGGACAGCACCTCGCGCACCACCGCGTGCGAGGCGCTCATGCACGTGAAGCGGCCCGTCAGCAGGGGGCCGGCGGCGCGCACCCGCTCGTGGAAGGCGTACGGCTCGCGCCAGGTGGCGGGGTCGGCCAGCAGCAGCGACTGCAGGTCGCCGGCGCGGGCGCCGCGGCGCACCGCCAGGCGCGGCATCCCGTGCTGCACGCCCCAGCGCAGCGTGCCGCGCACCTCGCGCACGACGGGCGCGGCCACCCGCCCCAGGACGCTCACGGGACCGGCGGCGCGTCGTCCGGCGCGGCCGGGGCGGCAGGGCTGTCCAGGGCGCCGCCGAAGCGGCGGTCGCGCCGCGCGTACGTCTCCACCGCCGCCCACAGCGCGCGCCGGTCCACGTCCGGCCACAGCACGTCGGAGAACACCATCTCCGCGTACGCCGCCTGCCACGGCAGGAACCCCGACGTGCGCTGCTCGCCGCTGGAGCGCCAGAACAGGTCCACGTCGGGCATGTCCGGCTCGTCGAGGAAGCGCGCCACGGTCCGCTCGTCGACACGGGCGGGGTCCAGGCGCCCGGCCGCGGCCTCCAGCGCGATGGCGCGGGCCGCGTCGGCGATCTCCGCGCGCCCGCCGTAGTTCACGCACATCGTCAGCGTCAGGACGTCGTTGTCCCGCGTCAGCTCCTCCGCGGCCTCCAGCTCGCTGATGACGCTGCGCCACAGGCGGGGCCGGCGCCCGGCCCAGCGCACCCGCACGCCCCAGCGGTGCATCTCGTCGCGGCGGCGGCGGATGACGTCGCGGTTGAAACCCATGAGGAAGCGGACCTCGTCGGGGCTGCGCTTCCAGTTCTCGGTGGAGAACGCCCACGCCGACAGGTGGGTGACGCCGACCTCGATGGCGCCGGCCACGACGTCCAGCAGCGACGCCTCCCCGCGCCGGTGGCCCTCGTTGCGCGGCAGCCCGCGCGCGTTGGCCCAGCGGCCGTTGCCGTCCATGACGACGGCCACGTGCCGGGGCACCAGCTCCGGCGGCAGCTGCGGCGGCCGCGCCCCCGACGGGTGCGGCGGCGGGGCCTCCACGACGCGCCGGGCGGCGTCCGGGGTGCGTGCGGCGGCTCGGCGGCGGCCCAGGGCGGTGCGGCGGGCTGGCGTCTCCACGACGCAGGAGCTTGGCACGCCGCGCGGCGCACCCGTGCCGCAGGACGGCGGGTCCGGGCACCGGGACGGGCGCGGGCAGGATGGCGCCCGTGACCCGCATCGCCCTCGTCCGCCACGGCGAGACGGACTGGAACCTGCACGGCCGGCTCCAGGGCCGCTCCGACGTGCCCCTGAACGACACCGGCCGCGCGCAGGCGCGGGCGCTGGCGCCCTGGTTCACCGGCGGTGGGTGGAGCGCGGTGGTCAGCTCGCCGCTGGCCCGCGCCCGCGAGACCGCCGGGATCGTCGCGGCCGGCTCCGGGATCCCGCTGACGGGGACCGACGACGCGCTCGTGGAGCGGGACTTCGGCGAGGCCGAGGGCATGGACCTGCTGGAGCTGGCCGAGCGCTGGCCCGACGGGTCGCGGCCCGGCATGGAGGCCGACGACGTGGTCGGTGCGCGCGGGGCGGCGGCGTTCGAGCGGCTGGCCGGCGAGCACGACGGGCGCGACCTCGTCGTCGTCTGCCACGGCACGCTCATCCGGCTGGGGGTGCTCGCGTGGACGGGCACGACGGTGGAGCGGATCGTCAACGCGACGGTGACCCTCGTCGAGGGCGGGCCGGGGGCGTGGCGGGTGACGGGGGTCAACCTGGGCGGCCCGGCGGCCGGCTGAGCGCCGGGCGCCGGGGCCGCTCAGGCGCGCGGCGCGAGCACCGCCCCCGGCCGGAAGCGCACGCTCGGCCTGCCGGTGTCCGGGTCCGGCGAGACCTCCGCCCGCACCCCGTACACGTCGGCGACCAGCTCGGGCGTCAGCACCTGCGCCGGGGTCCCGGCCGCGACCGCCCGGCCCGCGCGCAGCACCACGAGGCTGTCGCAGAACATCGCGGCGAGGTTCAGGTCGTGCAGCGCGACCACGCTCGTCACGGGCAGCCGGGCCACCAGCCCCAGCAGGTCGAGCTGGTGGCGCACGTCCAGGTGGTTGGTCGGCTCGTCCAGCAGCAGCTCGCGCGGTTCCTGCGCGAGAGCGCGGGCGATCTGCGCGCGCTGCTGCTCGCCGCCGGACAGCCGGTGCCACGGGTGCTCCGCCTTCGCGGTCAGCCCCGTGCTGGCCAGGGCCGCCGCCACGGCGGCCTCGTCGGCGGCGCGGTCGCCGCCGAGCACCCCGCGGTGCGGCAGCCGCCCCAGGGCGACGACCTCGCGCACGCGCAGGTCCACCTCGGTCGCGGACGTCTGCCCCACCGAGGCGACGCTGCGGGCGATCCGCTTGCGCGGCAACGCGGACAGGTCCTCGCCGTCGAGGCGGACGACCCCGCTGGTGGGACGCGCGACGCCGTCGAGCAGCCGCAGCAGGGAGGACTTGCCCGAGCCGTTGGGCCCCAGCAGCCCCACGGTCTCCCCCGCCCGCGGCGCGAGGTGGACGCCGTCGACGACGAGCGCGCCGCCGCGCTCCCACGTCACGC
This sequence comes from Kineococcus haloalkalitolerans, assembly GCF_050871905.1. Classification (NCBI taxonomy): domain Bacteria; kingdom Bacillati; phylum Actinomycetota; class Actinomycetes; order Kineosporiales; family Kineosporiaceae; genus Kineococcus; species Kineococcus haloalkalitolerans. The sequence goes on along the minus strand of NZ_JBJLSH010000026.1, from coordinate 9,890 downwards.
GCTCGGCCCGCAGGCTCACGACGCGCCCCGGCGGCGGAACATCAGGACCATGAACACCGGGACGCCCACGAGCGCCGTCCCGACCCCCACCGGCAGCGGGGTGGGCGCGAACGCGACGCGGGACAGCGCGTCGACCCACACGAGGAACACCGCGCCCGTCAGGGCGGTCGCGGGCAGCAGGCGGGCGTGCAGGGGGCCGACGAGGAAGCGCGCGGCGTGCGGCAGGACGAGGCCGACGAACCCGACAGCACCGACGACGCTGACGAGGACGGCCGTGACGAGGGCCGTGACGACGAGCAGCAGGGTGCGGGTGCGGGCCACGTGCACGCCCAGCGAGGCGGCGACGTCGTCGCCGAACGCGAAGGCGTCCAGCGTGCGGGCGCGGGCCAGGCAGTAGAGCGTCCCCGCGGCCACGACGGCGGCGCAGCGCGCCACGTCGTCCCAGCGCACGCCCTCCAGGGACCCCAGCAGCCAGAACACGATCCCGCGGGTCTCGTCGGAGTCGGCGAAGGCGAAGACCGTGAAGGAGGTGAGGGCGGAGAACAGCTGGGTGCTCGCCACGCCGGCCAGGACGACGCGGTCGCCGTAGCCGCCCGTCAGGCGCGCCAGCAGGACGACCAGCCCGAAGGCCAGCAGCGCCCCGGCGAACGCGCCGGCGGACAGGCCCAGCCCGGCGCCCAGCCCCAGGACGCCGACGACGACGGCGCCGGTGGAGGCGCCGGAGGACACCCCGAGCACGAAGGGGTCGGCCAGCGGGTTGCGCAGCAGCGACTGCAGGACCGCCCCGCACACGCCCAGGCCCGCGCCCGTGCAGGCGGCGACGAGGGCGCGCGGCAGCCGCTCGCTCCAGACGATGGCGTCGTCGGAGACCCGCACGGGGACGTCGGCCAGGCCCAGGTGGTTGAGCAGGACGTCGCGGACGTTGACGGCCGAGACGTCGGCCGGTCCCAGGGTGGTGGCGGCGAGCACCGACAGGACCAGGGCGCTCGCCGCCGCGACGACGGTCAGGGGCGCGGCGAGCGCCGGGCGGGCGCGCGGTGCGCTCGCGCGGGCGGGCGCGCCGGGGCGGGTGGCGGTGGTCGTCACGGGCGTTCCCGGATCTCCCGCAGCCCGGCGGCGATCTTCTCCAGGCCGTCCACGGCGCGGATCGAGGGGTTCATCTCCGCCCCGTGCAGGGCGATGAACGCCTCCTCGCGCACGGCGGGCATCGTCGCGGTCAGCGGGTCCGAGCGCAGGAAGGCGACCTTGTCGGCCAGCCGGTCGCCGGGGAAGCGGTCGCGGGCCAGGTCGCCGAGGACGAGGACCTGCGGGTCGCGCTCGACGACGGTCTCCCAGCCGACGGCGGGCCAGTCGTCGGTGAGGTCGGCGAAGACGTTGCGGGCGCCGACGTCGGCGGTGAGCAGGTTCGCCGAGCCGAGGCCACCGGCGACGTAGGGCGTGCGGGTGTCGGCGAACCAGAGGGCGACGGTGACGTCCTGCGCGTCGACGTCGCGCAGGGCCGCCTCGCGGCGGCGCTGCAGGTCGGCGACGAGCTCCTCGCCGCGCTGCTGCACGTCGAAGACCTCGGCCAGCTCGCGGACCTCGGCGTAGACGGCGTCCATCGTCACCGGCGCCGTGCGGGTGCCGCCGCCGTTGACGCTCGTGCCGCCGTCGCAGTCGGTGGGCGACAGGTACGTCGGGATCCCCGTCTCCGCGAAGCGGGAGCGCTCGGCCACGCCGCCCCGGGTGAAGTGCCGCCCGAAGGACGCCGTGACGAGGTCGGGGTCGGCGCCGAGGACGACCTCCCAGGTGGGGGCGTTGTCGGCCAGGCGCGGCACGTCCGCGCCGGCCCCCTCCAGCGACGGCGGCAGGGGGTCGGTCCAGGACGCGGTGCCCACGACGGCGTCCTGCAGGCCGAGGGAGAGCAGGATCTCCGTGGACCCCTGGTCCAGGGAGACCACCCGCTGCGGCGGCGCGTCGATCGTCAGCTCCTGCCCGCAGCTCTCCAGCGTCAGCGGGTACCGGGTGGCGCCCTCGCGCTGCACGGCGACGGGCGCGCTCTGCACGGGCTCGGAGGCGCCGCACCCGGTGGCGGCGACGAGGACGGTCAGCGCCAGGCCGAGGCGGGTCCTGGCGGAGGTGGTCGTCACGCGGTTCTGCTCCCTCGTCGGCTCGGTGGTCCACCGGGCGGAGGTCACCCCGCCCGGGCCGCGAGTGAGGGTAGCCTGAACTGACGATGGTGAGGCTCACCTCATCCGAGAGGTGCGTCACTCCCCGCGACCACCGCGGCGGCCACCGGCGGGCGCGGGTGCACGTCGCGCTCGACGTGCCGCAGCGAGCGGATGCCCTGCTCCAGGTGCCACTGCAGGAACGCGGCCACCAGGCCGCTGCCCTCGCGGCGGCAGCGCTCCTCGCTGACCTCGGCCGTCGGCCAGTCGCCCGACAGCAGCGCCGCCAGGTGGCCGAGGGTGCGCGGGTCGGGGGCGGCGGCGCCCGGCGGACGGCACGCCGCGCAGACCGCCCCGCCGGCCGCGACGGCGAACGCCCGGTGCGGGCCGTCCTCGCCGCAGCGCGCGCAGTCGGCGAAGCTGGCGGCGTACCCGGCCACGGCCAGCGAGCGCAGCAGGTAGGCGTCCAGGACGAGGACCGCGTCGTGGTCGCGGCGGGCCAGCGCCCGCAGCGCGCCCACCAGCAGCAGGAACTGCTGGGTGGCCGGCTCGCCCTCCACCTCGGTGAAGCGCTCGGCGGTCTCCAGCAGGGCGTGCCCGGCGGTGTAGAGGCCGTAGTCGGCGGCGATCGCCTCCCCGTGCGGGGCGATCACCTCGACCTGGGTGACGACGTCCAGGGAGCGGCCGCGGGCCAGCTGCACGTCGACGTGGGTGAACGGCTCCACCCGCGCGCCGAAGCGGGAGCTGGTGCGGCGCACGCCCTTGGCGACCGCCCGGACCCGGCCGTGGTGGCGGGTGAGGAGGGTGACGACGCGGTCGGCCTCGCCGAGCTTGGCGGTGCGCAGGACGACCGCCTCGTCGCGGTAGCTGCGCGGTCCTGCGATCCCCGGGCTCACCGGTCCATCGTCCCCCACACCCCCGACACGGGCCCTCCCCGCGCCGCCGGGTCAGGCGACGTGGACGCGGTCGCGACCGGCGCGCTTGGCGGCCGTGCAGGCCAGGTCGGCGTCGCGCAGGGCCTCCGCGGCCGGCGCCGGGCCCGCCACGCCGGCCGAGGCGGTCACCCGCAGCCCGACCGCCAGGTCGATCCAGGGCGCCTTGCGCACCCCGTCCAGCAGGTTCTCGGCCACCACGAGGGGGTCCGGGCCGCCGCCGGGGGCAGCGGGCAGCAGCAGGGCGAACTCGTCGCCGCCGTAGCGCACGACGACGCCCGTCCCCCCCGCGGCGTCGGCGGCGTCGGCCACCAGCGCCGCCACCGCGCGCAGGACGGCGTCACCGGTCTCGTGCGAGTGCTCGTCGTTGACGGCGGTGAAGCCGTCCACGTCGAGCAGGACGGCGCTGAAGCGGCGGTCGGGGCGCTCCAGGACCTGCTGCAGCCGGCGGCGGTTGCCCAGGCCCGTGAGGGGGTCGACGAGGGACGCGCGCCCCAGGCGCGCGTGCTGCTCGGCCATCTCCCGCTGCCGCACGCGGTCGCGCAGGGTCTCGAAGCGGCTCTCGCGGTCCTCCCACAGCCGGGCCAAGGCGATCCGCGACAGGGTCCGCAGCGCCTCGACACCGGGGTGGTCACCGTGCTCGAGGACGGCGGTGCGGGCCTCGGCGGCCATGGCCGTCATCCCCCACACGTCCAGCTGCGTGGTGGAGGAGGCGCGGCGCACGGCGGCGAGCAGGTCGCGGGCCTCGGCGTGCCCGCCGCGGGCGGCGACCGCCAGGGCGAGGCCGACGCGGGCGACCTGCGTCTCCACGAGCTCCTCGCGCAGCCGGAACCCGGCCATCGCCGGGCGCAGGCGCGCCTCGGCCAGGGCGTCCTCGCCACCGCGCTGGGCGACGAACCCCTCCAGCGCCTCGGCGCGGGCCAGCATCTCCGGGTACCCGGCCTCCAGCGCCAGCGCGCGCATGCGCGCGATGACGGAGCCGGCGGCGGCGTAGTGCCCGCGCGCCTCGTCGGGACGCCCGGACACCTCCAGCATCGCCCCCCACGACACCTGCAGGACGGCCGCCTCCTGGGCGACGTTCAGCTGCACGCGCGGGGGCGGGAAGGTGGCGGCGAGCATCTGCCGCATGAGCTCGTCGGCGGGCTCGAACAGGGCCAGCGCGCGCAGCGCGAGGGCGACCGACATGGTCGCCGACAGCTGGTCGTAGGTGCGCAGCGGCTGGGCGGAGACGATCATCCGGCCCTCGGCCAGGTGGTCCATCGCCAGGGCGGTCTGGCCGAGGTCGACGCGCGCCTCGGCCAGCAGCGCGAGCGCCTTGGCGCGCCAGACCGGGTCGGCGCCCGTGCCGAGGCGGTCCAGCAGGTGCCCGGCCTCCTCGCTGGCCTCGGTGGCGCGGCCGAGCTGGTGCAGGGCGACGCCGGCGATGAACTGCAGGTAGCGGGCGGTGCGCTCGTCGCCGGCGGCCTCGCAGAACGCCAGCCCCTCGCGGGCGGCGGTGATGGCGCGCTCGCCGAACCCGTCGAGGTAGAGGCGGTGGGCCCACTCGGCCAGCAGGTCGTACGGCCCGAAGCCCGTGACGTGCTCGACCGCACCGGCCGCGTCGCCGCGCTCGGGGGGACGCACGCGCACCACCCCTCTCCGCACGTGCTCGATCACTGGAAGTCACGACTGTATCGGTCGGGCGACGTCGCGGCGCGCGAGCGACGAGGTTGAACGTGACACGAGCCCGGGCGGGTGCCCCGGACCGCGCGAGCGGCCCGGAGCACCCCGCCGGTCAGCGCAGCGCGCGGTTGACCGCGGAGACGACCGCCTTCAGCGAGGCCGTCGTGATGTTGGCGTCGACGCCCACGCCCCACAGCACCCGGTCCCCCACGGCGCACTCGACGTACGCGGCCGCGCGGGCGTCGCCACCGGCGGACAGCGCGTGCTCGGCGTAGTCCAGGACCCGCACGTCGACCGGCCGGTCGGCCAGGGCGGCCAGCGCCGCGCAGAACGCGGCGATCGGGCCGTTGCCCGTGCCGCTCACCGTGGTCGCCGTCCCGGAGTCCAGGAGGTCGACCTCCAGGGCGTCGGTCCCGTCGACCTCGCTGGCCGACCGGGTGGCGCGCAGCGCGAACCGGCCCCAGTCCGGGGTGCCGCTGGGCGAGGGCAGGTACTCGTCGGAGAAGATCGAGAAGATCTCCGCCGCGGTGACCTCCCCGCCGGCGGCGTCGGTGCGCTCCTGCACCACGCGGCTGAACTCGATCTGCAGCCGGCGCGGCAGGTCCAGCTGGTGCTCGGTCTTCATCAGGTAGGCCACGCCGCCCTTGCCGGACTGCGAGTTGACCCGGATCACGGCCTCGTAGCTGCGGCCGACGTCCTTGGGGTCGATCGGCAGGTACGGCACCGCCCACTCGATCTCGTCGACGCCCTTCCCGGCGGCCGCGGCGTCGCGCTCCATCGCCTCCAGGCCCTTCTTGATGGCGTCCTGGTGGGAACCGGAGAAGGCCGTGTAGACGAGGTCGCCGCCGTAGGGGTGGCGCTCGGGCACCGGCAGCTGGTTGCAGTGCTCGACGGTGCGGCGGATCCCGTCGATGTCGGAGAAGTCGACCTGCGGGTCGATCCCCTGGCTGAACAGGTTCATCCCCAGCGTGACCAGGCAGACGTTGCCGGTGCGCTCGCCGTTGCCGAACAGGCAGCCCTCGATGCGGTCGGCGCCGGCCAGGTACCCCAGCTCGGCGGCCGCCACGGCGGTGCCGCGGTCGTTGTGCGGGTGCAGGCTGAGCAGGACGTGCTCGCGGTGGTTCAAGTGGCGGGACATCCACTCGATGGAGTCCGCGTACACGTTGGGGGTGGCCATCTCCACCGTCGCCGGCAGGTTGACGATGACGTTGCGCTCGGCGGTGGGCTCGAACACCTCCAGCACCGCGTTGCAGACGCGGGCGGCGAACTCCAGCTCCGTGCCGGTGTAGCTCTCCGGGGAGTACTCGTAGTAGACGGTCGTGCCGGGGACCGTCTCCTCGAACTTCCTGCACAGCCGCGCGCCCTGCAGCGCCAGGTCGACGATGCCGTCCTCGTCCATCCCGAACACCACGCGCCGCTGCAGCACCGACGTGGAGTTGTACAGGTGGACGATGGCCTGCTTCGCCCCGCGGATCGCGTCGAAGGTGCGCTCGATGAGGTGCTCGCGCGACTGCGTCAGCACCTGGATGCGCACGTCGCCGGGGATCAGGTCGTCCTCGATGAGGGTGCGCACGAAGTCGAAGTCCGTCTGGCTGGCCGAGGGGAAACCCACCTCGACGTCCTTGTAGCCCATCTGCACCAGCAGCTGGAACATGCGCAGCTTGCGCTCGGTGTTCATCGGGTCGATGAGGGCCTGGTTGCCGTCGCGCAGGTCGACGGCGCACCAGCGGGGGGCCTTCTCGATGCGCTTGGCGGGCCAGGTGCGGTCGGGCAGGTCGACGGTGATCTGCTCGTGGAAGGGGCGGTACTTGTGCACCGGCATCGGCGACGCGGTCTGCGGGTTGTCCACGGTTCTGCTCCTCGGGTGGGCTGGCTGCGGGGCGGCCGGCGCGCACGACGAGGTCCCGCGGCGGGGAGACCGGCCTAGCTGGCCCCGACGCGGCGACGAAGGAGCAGGGTCTCCCGTCGAGCCACGTCCAGCACCGTACGCGCTCGGCGCGCGGCTCGTCCACGCGGGGCGGGGCGACGGCGGGGCGGCGGCGGGGCGGCGGGGGCGCGGGAGCGGGGTGACACTGGGCCCGTGGACGGGGGGAGCACGGCGGCGGGACGGGGCCCGGGCCGCGACCTGGTGCGGCACGGCCTGGTCCTCGGCGCGCTCCTGACCGTCGGCGCGCTGGCCGGCTCCCTGCTCCCCGGCGACGGGGAGCCCGGGCAGCAGGCTGCGGCGCCGTACGGCGTGCCCGGGTGCAGCACGGGCGAGGGGGCGGGCCCGGTCGACGTCGTCGTGCGCGCACGGCCCCTGAGCGCCGGTGGCTCGCCCGCGCCGGCGCTGGGCGGGGCGGCGACGGGGCCGGGGGTCGGCGCCAGCGTGCGGGACCTCGCCGGGTACGAGGCGCGCGACCTGGCCCCCTGCGACGTCGTGCACGTGCGCCTGCACCTGCAGGACCCGGCGGGCGGGTCGGTGCCCGGGACGCTGGCGGCGGCGCCGACGCCCGTGACCGCGGTGGACGGCGCGGACGGGGAGCTGGTCGCGGTCGACTGGACGACGTGGGAGTCCTCGCTGCCCGCCCACGCGCGCGCCGGTGACCTGGAGGACCAGACCGCCTGGTTCGTCACCCTCCTCGACCCGGCACCGGGCACCTACCGGCTGCTCGGCCGGGTGAGCGCGGCCACCACCCCGGAGGTGACGGGCGACGTGGAGGTCCTGCTCGAGGTGGAGCCCGCCGGCTGACGCCGTCCGTCACCGGTTGAGCACCGGCGCGTCGGCCACCGGCAACGCGCGCGCCACCTGCCCGGACCAGGGTGGCGCCGTGACCCCTCCCCAGCCCTCCCGCCGCCACCTGCTCGGCGCCGGCCTCGGCACCGTCGCGGCGGCCGCCGCCCCCGCCACCGCCGCCGCGTCCTCGCACCAGCACCCGCACGCGGACCGGCTCCGGTTCGCCGACGACGGCACGTTCCGGGTCGTGCAGTTCAACGACACGCAGGACAGCCACCGCACCGACGTGCGGACCATCGAACTCATCGAGCGCACGCTCGACCAGGAGGAGCCCGGGTTCGTCGTCGTCAACGGCGACGTCGTCAACGGGGACATGGAGACGGAGCGGCAGGTGCAGCAGGCGTACCACAACGTCGTCCTGCCCATGGAGGAGCGCCGGATCCCCTGGGCCATCACCTTCGGCAACCACGACGAGGACTCCGCCCCGGTCACCGGCATGACCGAACCGCGCATCCGCGCGTTCCTCGGCGGGTACCGCTGGTACGTCGGCTCGACCGCCGACGGTGTGCGCGGCGACTCCAACCAGGTCCTGCGGATCCGCTCGCGCTCCTCCCGGCGCACCGCCTTCGCGCTGTGGCTGCTGGACTCCGGCCGCTACTCCCCCGAGACGATCGCCGGGCAAGCCGTCGAGGAGTACACCTACGAGACGATCCACTCCGACCAGGTGGACTGGTACCGGCGGACGTCCCTGGAGCTGCAGGGCCGTTCCCCCGCACCGATGCCCGGGCTGATGTTCTTCCACATCCCGCTCTGGGAGTTCCGGCACATGTGGTTCGGGTCGCCGACCGGTTCCACGGAGGCCGACCACGAGGCGGCCGTCGTCAAGCACGGCATCGTCGGCGAGCGCAACGAGCGCGAGTACACGGCGCAGTTCAACCCGGGCCTGTTCCACACCGCCCTCGAGCGCGGAGACGTCAAGGGCATGTTCTGCGGTCACGACCACGTCAACGACTACGTGGGCGACTACTTCGGCATCCAGCTCGGCTACGGGCCGGGCACCGGGTTCGGGACCTACGGCCTCGAGGGCGAGGAGGTGCACCGGATGCGCGGTGCCCGCGTCTTCGACCTCGACGAGTCCCACGAGGACGTCCTGGTGGGGACCCGCACGGTGTTCGCCTCCGACTTCGGCATCGACCTGTCGCCCGATCCGCAGCCGCTGGAGCACCCCGCACCGGTCGGTCGCTGACACCGGGGCGGCGGGGACCTGCACGCGGGGCACCGGCGTCCGGACCCCGGCCGGCCCCGCCGCGGTCTCCCCACCCGTCCGGCGCAGGCGCACCCCCGCCCGGGGGCGGGGGCGCGACGGGGTCGGGCGCGGTGTCAGGTGTCGTCGCGGGGGTTCAGCTGCCCGGGGTCGGCGTCGCTGTCGGGGGCCTCGTCGCCGTCGCGGGAGGTGTCCGCGCCGTCGCCGGTCTCCTCCCCGCGCAGGTCGCGGGGGTTCAGCTCGCCGGGGTCGGCGTCGGGGTCCGCGTCGGGGGCCGCGGCGGGGTCGGGGGTGCCGGTCGTCGGTTCGCTCACGCGCCCAGCCTGCACCGCTCCTCAGTCCTCGGCACCTCGGGCGCGCTCCTCCAGGAACCGGTACACCTCGGTGTCGTCCACGCCGGGGAACGTGCCGGGCGGCAGGGCGGCCAGCAGGTGCGAGTGGGCGCGCGCGGCCGGGCGGGCGTACTCGGCCCAGCGCCGCGCCAGGTCGGCGGGCGGCCGGCGGCAGCAGGTGGGGTCCGGGCAGCGCGAGCGCGAGCGCGACGTGGTCGCCCGGCCGCGGAAGTGCTGCGCGTGCGCGAACGGCACGCCGACGCTGACGGAGAACAGGCCGGTGGCCTCCTGCTCGGCCTGCGCGGTGCACCAGTAGGTGCCCGCGGGGGTGTCGGTGTACTGGTGGTGCGGGACGCCGGGAGGGCGCTCGAAGACGGTGCGGGCCGTCCAGTGCCGGCACACCGGCTGCCCCTCGATGGCGCCGGTGGCGTCCACGGGGAACAGCACGCCGTCGTTCTCGTACGCCTTGTGGACCGTGCCGCTCTGGTGGACGCGCATGAAGTGCACCGGCAGGTCCAGGTCGTGGGTGGCCAGGTTGGTGAAGCGGTGCGCGGCCGTCTCGTAGGAGACGTTGAAGGCGTCGCGCAGGTCCTCCACGGCGATGTCGCGCTCGCGCTTGGCCGCGCGCAGCAGGCGCACCGCGTCCCGGCGCGGGACGAGGATCGCGGCGGCGAAGCAGTTGACCTCCACCCGCTGGCGCAGGAACTCCGGGTACCCGGCGGGGACGCCGTGCCCCAGGACGAGGTGGCCCAGGGCCTGCAGCGCCACCGCGCGGTGGCGGCCGCCGGGGGGGGGGGGGGGGAGGTTGTTTATCCGGTGGGGCGTGTGGGTGTCACA
>NZ_JBJLSH010000025.1:0-61302 GCF_050871905.1 Kineococcus haloalkalitolerans | reverse complement strand
CGGGTGGGTCGGGCGGGTGGGTCGGGCGGGGCGGTCGGGCGCCGCGGGTCAGGGCAGGACGGGCACGGCGGCCACGAGGGCGCGGGTCGTCGCGTGCTGCGGGTCGCGCAGCACCTGCGTGGTCGGCCGGTCCTCGACGACGCGGCCGTCGGCCAGGACGACGGTGCGCTCGCACAGCGAGGCGACCGCCGCGACGTCGTGGGAGACCAGGAGCAGGGCGGTGCCGCGCTCGGTGGACACGCGCCGCAGGGTCGACAGGACCAGGGCGCGCAGCGGCAGGTCCAGGCCGCTGACGGGCTCGTCGGCCAGCAGCAGGCGCGGGTGCAGCACGAGCGCGCGGGCGAGCGCCACCCGCTGGGCCTGCCCGCCGGACAGCTGCGGCGGGCGCGCGTCGCGGCGCTCGGCGGGCAGCTCCACGGCGTCCAGGGCGTCCTCGACGAGGTCGCGGGCGCGGCGGCGCTCGGCGGGCGTGCCCAGGCGGTGCACGGGCAGGGCGACCAGCTCGCGCGCGGTGGCGCGGGGGTCGAGCGTCGTGGCGGGGTCCTGCGGCACGTGCTGGACCAGGCGGCGGTACCAGCGCAGCCGGCGGGCGCCGCCGTGCAGCACGGGGCGCCCCCCGCAGCGCACCTCGCCCGCGTCCGGGGCCTCCACGGCCAGCAGCGCCCGCAGCAGCGTCGTCTTGCCGGCGCCGGACTCCCCGAGCAGGCCCACCCGCTCCCCGGCGCCCACGGACAGGTCGACGTCGCGCAGCGCGCGTCGGCTCAGGCCGGTGCAGACGAGCAGGCTCACGAGGCCTCCGCCGCGCGCAGCGGGGCCCGCACGAGGTGGGCGTCGACCGCGCGGGCCGCCTCCACGAGCTCGCGGGTGCGCTCGTGCGCGGGCTGCGCCACGACCCGGGCGGTCGCACCGCGCTCCACGACCCGGCCGGCGTCCAGGACGACGACCTCCTCGCACAGCGCCGCGGCCACCGCGATGTCGTGGGTGACGAACAGCAGCCCGCGACCCCGGCCGGGACCCGTCCGCTCGCGCAGCAGGTCCACGACCTGCGCCTGCGTGACGACGTCGAGGGCCGTGGTCGGCTCGTCGGCGACCAGCAGCGGCGACGGCGTGGCCAGCGCCAGGGCCAGGCAGACGCGCTGGCGCTGCCCGCCGGACAGCTCCGAGGGCAGGGCGGCGGCGATCCGGGCGGGTTCGCGCAGGCCGAGGGTGCGCAGCGTCTCGAGCACGCGCTCGCGCGCGGGGCGGCGCGGTCCGCCCAGCGGCAGGGCGAGCTGGCGGCCCACCGGCAGCAGCGGGTGCAGCGCGGAGGCGGAGTCCTGGCGCACCGCCCCCGGTCGCAGGCGCGCGGGGCGCTGCGCCGCCGGCACCCCGAGGACCTCGGTGCCCTCCAGGGCGACGCTGCCCGTCGCCCGCAGCGCGGGGGGCAGCAGGCCCAGGACGGCCGCGGCGGTCAGCGACTTGCCCGAGCCGGACGGGCCGAGGAAGGCGACGCGGGTACCGGCGTCGACGGTGAGGTCGAGCCCGTGCAGCAGAGTGCGCGACCCGTGGCGGACGGTCAGTCCCCGGACGTCGAGCAGGGTCATGCGCCGTCCTCCTCCGGTGGGTACGGGCGTGCACCCTACCGGTGCTGGGAACGCTTCTCGTTCCCGGCAGGGGAGGGGGGTGCCCGGCAGCCACCGGGACGGCTCAGCCGGTGACGGTCACCGCCTTGGAGTCCTCCGCGACGCGCGAGCCGTCGCGGGCGGACTCGCTGAACGCCCGCACGGTGTGCTCGCCCGGCGGCAGGTCCACGACGACCGAGAAGTCGCCGCGCCCCGGACCGGCCGCCGACGCCGTCGTCCAGCCCTGCGCCACGACCCGCCCGCCGGCGTCCACGACGTCCCAGCCGACGGTGCCCTCGAACACCGTCGCCCGACCGGCGACCGTCACCGGGGAGGTCACCCGCGCGCCCTCCTCGGGCTGCAGCACCCACACCGGCCCCAGCACCTCCGCGGCGCTCGCGCGCGCCAGCGCCTCCCCGGCGTGGGCGCCGAGGTCCCACAGGTCGGGCACGCGCGAGCCGTCGACGAGCAGCTGCACCCCCGCCACCGACGGGTCCGCGGCCGTCACCGTGTGCACGACCTGCTGCAGGGCGGCCTGCGCGAGAGCCGCGTCGGCGTCCGGCGGTGGCGTGGCCGCCTCGGCCGACAGGTCCACCGTCACGAGGTCCTCCAGCCGCTCGACGCCGAGCAGCCGCGTGCCCTCCGGCCAGGGCACGAGGTAGTCCGGGTCCCGCGGCGGCGACAGCGCCACCCGCAGGGCCGTCGCCACCCGGTCGCCGTCCAGCGGCACCCGCGCGAACTCGCGGTACAGCGCCACCTCCAGGCCGCCCGACATCCCGGTGCGACCGGCGTAGTAGGCGGGGACCGTCACCAGCTCCGGCGGAGCGGACGGGCCCGCCGTCGCCGTCGAGGAGGACGGCGGGGGCGGCGGCGGGGAGGTACCGGGCGCGGGGGGCCCGGCGGGACCGGTGCCGCACGCGGTCACCAGGACGGTGACCAGCGCGAGCGCCGCGCCGGCGCGCGGGGGACGGGGGGTGGACGGGTGCTCGGTCACGGCGCTGCTCCTCCCGGACGCCGCAGCGCCGCGACGCCGCAGCGCTGCGAGGCCCATCGTCCTCGCCCGCGACGGCGTCCGCGCGGTGAGCGGCGGGACGGGAGGGCGGTGGAGGGAGGGTGCCCCCGGCAGGATTCGAACCTGCGACACACGGTTTAGGAAACCGATGCTCTATCCCCTGAGCTACGGAGGCGCGGCCCGCGCGGGCGGGCCGTGGCGAGTCTAGCGGGGGAGGCGCCGCGGGCCGCGGGGCACCGTCGCCGCCCGCCCGGAGCGTTCGCCATCGTCGAACACCGCGCCGCTACGACGCCATGTCGTTCTCCTGCAACGAACATGGCGACCCACCCGTCCCGACCACGGTCGCGGAGCGCCTATGCTCAAGCCGCAGCGAACGCCGACCGATGCCGTCTGCTGGGTGTCGGAGGCCGAGTCGACGGCGACTCCGACACCGGCCGACGTCGTCGCCCAGAGGAGTACCCGTCATGGCCCCCACCGTCGCCCGCCCCCGGGCCGAGCAGACCGTCCCCGCCCAGCGGCGCGCGCCGCGGCAGCACGCGGCCACCGCCGCCGTCCAGGCGGCCCTGACCGAGAGCGGCTGCATCCTGGTGGACACCACCGCCACCACCACCGGCTGCACCGTGTCCTTCTACGACGCCCGCTCCCTCGGGCGCGCTGTGGAGGTCATCGCCGCCGCCGCCGTCCGCGCCGGTGACGCCGGCCTCGCCGACCGCGCCCGCCAGGCCGGCCCGGGCGCCTGGACCGTCACCGCCCACCCGCAGGCGTGGGAGGGCCCCGAGGGCGACCCGCACGCCGCCGGCAGCCGCTCGTCCACGACGTGGCGGCTCGGCATCCCGCTGGCCGACCTCGTGCCCACCGCCTCCGCGCTGCTCGTCTGACGCGCCCCGCCGGGGGTCCTAGACCTCGACCTCGGCGAGGACGCGCGGCACCTGCGCGGGCAGCTCCCGCGCCAGGAAGCCCAGCCGGCCGACCTCGGTGGCCAGCCGGTCCCCGGCCCGCCCGTGCAGGTACGCCCCCCACAGCGCCGCCTGCACCGGCTCCGCGCCGCGCGCGCACAGCCCCGTGACGATGCCGGCCTGGACGTCCCCGGACCCCGAAACCCCCAGCCCGGCGCCGCCCGACGGGTCGCTCCACAGCCGCCCGTCCGGCGCGGCGATCCAGCTCGTCCCGCCGCCGGCCACGACCGCGCAGCGGCTGCGGCGGGCCAGCTCCACCGCCGCCCCGGCGGTGTCGCGCTCCACATCCTCCGGCTCGGCGCCCAGCACGATCGCCAGCTCCGTCGCGTTCGGGGTCAGCACGGCCCGGCCGTCCAGGTGGTGCAGGAACGTCTCGTCGCGCGTCACGGCCGCCAGCCCCAGCGCGTCCAGCACCACCGTCGTCGACAGCGGCGGCACCACCGCCTCCAGGAGCGCGCACACGTCCGGCTCGCCGACCGCGCCCACCCCCAGCAGCACGGCGTCCGCCTGCCCGGCCAGGTCGGCCAGCTCGCCGTCCTCCTCGCCCGCGGAGGCGTCGATCCCGCCGCCGGGCGTCTCCGGCAGCGGCAGCACCAGCGCCTCCGGCAGCGCCACCGCCAGGCCCGCGGCCGTCGTGCGCGTCGTCGCCACCTGCAGCTTGCCCGCGCCCGAGCGCAGCGCCGCCTCCGCGGCCAGCAGGACCGCGCCCGGCGTGCGGGTGCTGCCCCCCACCACGAGCGTGCGCCCGCGGCTCTCCTTGCCCGACCCCGGCGGCGGCAGCGGCCACTCGCGTAGCAGCGCCGACGTCACCGTCGTCGCGGCCTCGGCCGCGCGCCCGCTCACCGGGCCGCTCCCGACGCGCCCGCGGGCGCGTCGTCCGGCTCGTCGTCCACCTCGTCGTCGGTGACCGCCAGGTCCGCCACGTCCGCCACGGCGGTCGTGTCGCCCGCCACGTCCAGCACCGGCCCGTCCGGGCCCGCGCGGTACGCCGTCACCGAGCAGTTGGCCAGCGGCTCGTCCCGGTCCAGGCGCAGGACCTCCTCCTCGTCCAGGTCCTCCAGCACCATCCGCGCGTTCATCACCACCGCCTGGTGGCTGACCAGCAGCACGTGCCGGCCGGCGTGCTCGGCGCGCAGGTCCCGCAGCAGGCTGCGCACCCGCAGCGCCACGTCGCACCAGCTCTCCCCGCCCGGCGGGCGGTAGTACAGCTTGCCCAGGTGGTCGCGGCGGGCGGCCTCCTCCGGGTACCGGGCGCGCACCCCGGCGCCCGTCAGCCCGTCCCACCAGCCCAGGTCGCGCTCGCGCAGGCGCTCGTCGGTGCGCAGGCGCCCCGGGTCGTGACCCGCCTCGCCCAGCGCCGCCACCACGGCCTCCGCCGTCGCGCGGGCCCGCCGGTACGGGGAGGTGACGACCACCTCCGGCAGCGGGGGCGCGTCCGCGTCCGCCGCCAGCCAGCGGCCCACCGCGCGCGCCTGCCGGTGCCCCAGCGCCGACAGCGGCACGTCCGCGTCGCGCTCCCCGACGTCGACGACCTCCGAGCTGCTGGCCCGGGCGCGCGCGTCGGCCACGTTGCCGACGCTCTGCCCGTGCCGCACCCACACCAGTCCCGCCGGCCAGCCGCCCGGCACCCCCACGTCGGCTCCTCCCCCTCGCGCCCGTTCCGGCGGCCAGCCAACCGCACCGGCGCCCACCGCGCGCGGTGACGACGGGTGTCCCTCGTGCACGGGGCGTGACGGGTGACAAGGTGGTGACCGTCGACGGCACTGTCGTCGACACTGGGCGGGCGACGGCGGCCGCCCCGGACCCGCCGGGACCGGGCGGTCCGGAGGAGTGGAGGTGGTGGCGCTGGCGCGCGTGGCACGGGCGTGGCACCGGCTCATGCTGCGCACCTCCCTGCAGCGGCGGGTGGCCGTCATCGCGGCCGCGTTCCTCGCCGTGGTGGTGGTGTTCGCGACCGTCGTCGTCGTCGGGCTCCTCAACCGGGACCAGGTCAGCGACGATCCCGACAGCTGGGACGCCGCGGTGACCGCCGCGACGGACTTCCGCCGCGACTTCGTCGAGCTGCACGTCACCCACCAGCGCTACATGGTCACTCGGGACCTCGCCGACCTCGCTGAGCGCGGCGTCCTGCAGGAGGAGGTCGACACTCAGCTCTCGACCCTCGTGGACGCCGTCGACGACACCGGGATCGAGGCCTTCCACGAGGAGGCTGAAGCGATCAGCCAAGAGGTCGACCGGTGGAGCCTCATCACCTACGGCCAGCTGCAGGCCGTCCGCTCCGGCAACCTCGAGAGCATCGAGCAGTCGCAGCGGGGAGGGCCCGCCGGCCGGCAGTTCCTCGACACCTACAGCCAGATCGACGTGCTGGCCGGCCGGCTCGACGACGCGCGGAGCCGGACCATCACGCAGGCCGCGGAGCGCGAGAGGAACTGGCTCTTCCTCGTCGTCGCCGTCGCCGCCGTGGCCATCGTCCTGGTCGCCACCGCCCTCTACCTGGTCCGCCGCTGGGTGCTGCGCCCCCTGGACCACCTGTCCGCGCAGATGCTGCGCGTGGGCGGCGGGGACCTGCAGACGCCCGTCGGGCTGGCCGGGCCGCCGGAGCTGGCCGCCGTGGCGTCCTCGGCGGAGACGATGCGCCGGCGCATCCTCGACGAGCTCGCCGACGCCGTGGCCGCCCGCGAGGCCCTCGCGCAGGGCCAGCCCCTCGTCGCGGAGGTCCGCGACCAGCTCCAGGCGCACCCCGTGCCGGACATGCCCGGCTGGGCGGCCGCGGCGGCGCTGCGCCCGGCCGAGGGGCTCCTCGCGGGCGACTGGTACGACGTGCTGCCCCTGCGCGACGGCCGCTACGCCGTCGTCGTGGCCGACGTGTCCGGGCACGGCGCCCGCGCCGGCATCGTCGCCATCCAGCTCAAGCGGCTGCTGGAGGCCGCCCTGCACCTGGCCCCCGAGCCCGACCTGGCGCTGGCGATGGCCGCGCGCGTCTTCGCCGACGAGGCGGAGCGCTTCGCCAGCTGCGTCGTCGCGGTCGTCGACCCCGACTCCGGCCTCGTCACCTACGCCAACGCCGGGCACCCCGAGCCGCTCGTCGTGCGCTCCGGGGCCGAGGGGGTGCGGGTCGTGTCGCAGCTGCGGCCGACCGGTCCGCTGCTGTCGTGGCTGCACCTGGACGTGCCGGGCGCGTGGACGGCCGCCACCGTGCCGCTCGCGCCGGGCTCCACGCTCGTCGTCTACACCGACGGCCTCGTCGAGGCGCGTCCCACCGGCAGCACCGACGAGCTGGGCGTCGACCGCTTCCTGCAGGCCCTGGCCGACCACGAGGAGCTCACCCCCGCGGTGATCGTGGACGAGGCCCTCGACGTCGCCCGCCGCTGGAGCGGCGGGCGCGTGCGCGACGACGTCACCCTCGTCGCCCTGCAGCGCCTCGGCAGCACGGCCCGCACGGACGGTGAGCGGACACGGACGGGCGGTGTCGCCGCGGCGGGGGAGTGAGGCGGAGCGCCTACTGTGGAGGGGTGGACGAGCCCGTGCCCGACGACGCCCCGGCCACCCCCGGGCAGGCCGGGCGGACACCCGGCGGGACCCCCACCGCGACGAGGGACGCCGCGGCCGCGGGCGCTCCCGCGGGCACCGGTGACCTGACCCGCCGGCGCTGGTGGGACGAGGCCTCCGCGCTCGGCGTGCCCTCCGCGCTGCTGCACTGCCCCGACGGCACGAGCACCGGGCTGGACCTCACCACCGCCCACCCCTCGGGCCTGGCGCAGCTGCTCGCCGGGTCACCGACCGCCCTGTCCAGCCTCGTGCGCGAGGCCGGTGCCCACGCCACCGCCCGCGAGCGCGCCCGCGCCGTGCACCGCACCGCCCAGGTCCTGCTCACCCAGCACGGCACCCGCGGCCTGGCCCTGGCCGTGGGCGTCGTCAGCTGGCGCGGGGACGGCGCGCCCTCGCGGCGGGTGCCGCTGCTGCTGCGCCGCTGCACGCTGGAGGTGCCCGCCGACGCGCCCGACGACCACGTCGTCCGCCTCGACGACGAGGTGCTCGTCAACCCCGTCCTGGCCTCCACCGCCCGCCGCGAGCTGGGCCTGCCGCTGGACACCGCCGCCGTCCTGCGCGCCGTAGGGCGCCACCGCGGCTTCGACCCCGACCCGGCCCTGGCGGAGGTGCGCCGCCAGCTGCACGCCGCCCCCGGCCTGCGGGTGGAGCGGCGGCTGCTGCTGGCCGCCTTCGCCGACCCCTCCGCCGACCTGCTGGCCGACCTGCGCCGCCGCGGCGCCCGTGTGCGCGGGCACCGCGTCGTGCAGGCCCTCGCCGAGCGCCGGGCCCCCGCGCCCGGCCCCGGGCCGTGGGCCGGGACGGCCACCCCGGACGGTGGCGGTGCGAGCCCCGCGCGGTCCCCGCTGCCGCTGGACCCCGCGCAGCGGCGCGCCGTCGAGCACGTCACCGCCGGGGGCGACCTGCGCCTCGTGGCGCCCGCCGGCACCGGCGCCACCCAGGTCGCCGCCGCGCTCGTGGCCGCCGCCGCCGAGCACGGCCGCACCGTCCTGCTCGTCGCCGGTGCCGCGGCCGAGCGGCGCGCGGTCGACGACCGCCTGCGCGGGGCGGGGCTCGGCTCCCTCGTGCTCCACCTCGACGGCGAGCTCAGCGCCGCGCCCGTGGCGGCCGCCGCGCAGCGGCAGGTGCGCGCCGCGCTCGCCGAGCACGAGCGCCGCCGCGACGGGCGCGCCGCGCCGCAGGAGCAGCACCGTGGTCCCGAGCAGGACGTGAAGCGCCTGGCCGCCGTCCTGGCCGCCACCGCCGACGCCCTGCACACCCCGCGCGCGCCCTGGGGGGTCAGCGCCCACCAGGCCCGCGAGGCCCTCGCCGAGCTCGCCGCCCGGCCCACCGCCCCCTCCACCACGCGCCGCCTGCGCGGGGAGCACCTGGCCGCCTGCCGGCGCGAGGACCTGCCCGGGTGGGCGGCGCGGCTGGAGGAGGCGGTGCGCCTGGGCGCCTTCGACGTCACCCCCGACACCAGCTGCTGGGCCGGGGCGGACCTGACCAGCGACGAGGCCGCCGACGCGACCCGGCGGCGGCTGCGGCGCGTGGTGGAGGAGGAGCTGCCCCGCGCCCGCGCCCGCACCGCCACGCTGGCCGACGCGGCCGGCCTGCGCGGCGCCGCCTCGGTCGCCGAGGCCGTCGAGCAGCTGCAGCTGCTGGAGGGCGTGCGCCTGACCGTCGGCCGCTTCGGCGCGGACGTCTTCGCGCGCTCCCTCGGCGACGTGGCCGCTGCCACCGCCACCGCCGACTGGCGCCGCAGCCACGGCGTGCGCACCGGCCCGCTGGCCCGGTGGCGGCTGCGCCGGCAGGCGCGCGCCATGCTGCGCGAGGGCGTCGTCGCCGACAGCACCGAGCACCTGCACGACTGGTTGCAGCAGGCGCGCGCGCAGCGCCTGGCCTGGCAGCGCTTCACCACCCGCGACGCGGCGCCCCACGTGCCCGACGGGCTGGCCGAGGCGCAGGTGGCCGTGGTGGCCCTGCGCGACGACCTGGACGCGCTGGCCGAGGTGCTGCCGGAGCGGCTGCGCGCCGAGGGCAGCCTCGTCGAGCTGCCGCTGCCGGAGCTGGGCGCGCAGCTGGCCGCGCTGCAGCGCGACGTCGACGCCCTGGACACCCTCCCGCGGCGCACCACGCTCCTGCGCGAGCTCGGTGCCGCCGGCTGGCAGCCCCTCGTGGAGGACCTCGCCGCCCGCTGGGCGGGGCCCGGCAGCCTCGACCTGGCCGCGGAGGTCGAGGCCGCCTGGTGGTCGGGCGTCCTGGACGTCGTCAGCCTCGACGACCCCCTCGTCGGCGCCGGGGACAGCGACGCGCTGCGCCAGGCGCGCGCCGACCTGCAGCTGGCCGTCGCGGCGGCGCACGTGCACGCCGCCCGCGGGGTGCGGGCGGCCGTCGACGCGCGGCTCGACCGCGCGGCCGCTGCGGGTGCCGGCGCTGCGGGTGCCGGCGCTGCGGGTGCCGGCGCTGCGGGTGCCGCCGCGCCCGCTGCCGCGGTGGCCGACGTGCTGCCGTGCTGGGCGCTGTCCCCGGCCGGTGCCGCGGCCGTCCTGGGCGCCGGGGCCGTGCCGGGCGCCGGCGACCAGGAGCCCGCCGCGGACCTCGTCCTCGTCCTGGGCGCCGAGGCCGTGGCGACCGCCGCCGTCCTGCCGGCCCTCTCGCGCGGCGCGCAGGTCGTCGTCGTCGGCGACCCGGCCCTGCCCGGCCCGCCCGCGCCCCCGCCCACCGGCGGCCCGGCGCCCCGCCCGGCCGCGTCCGCCGCGGCCGACCCGTCGAGCCCGCGCGACCTGCTCGCCGAGAGCGAGGGGGTGCTGCCGGCGCTGCGGCTGACGCGCCAGCACGCCTGCCTGGAGGAGTCCCTGCTCGCCGGGCCGGCCGCCGACGCCGGGGCGGAGGCGCTGCCCGCGGCGTGGACGGGGGCGCGGCGCGTGGAGCGCACGTCCGGCCGGCCCGCCGGGGCGCGCCGCGGTCCCGAGGCCGTCGTCGACCTGACCGTCGACGTGGTGCTGGAGGCCCTGCGCACCCGGCCCCGCGAGAGCCTGGGCGTGGTGCTGGCCGACACGGTGACCGCCGACGCCGTCACCGCCGCGCTGCGGCTGCGCGCCGGGGACGCCGGTGTCCGCCTGCCCGCCGCCCTGCTCGTGGCCGAGGCGGCGCTGTGGCCGGGGGAGCGGCGCGACCACGTCGTCGTCGTGGCCGCCGCGGCGGGCTCCGCGACCGGCTCCGGGTCGCCGGTGGGGGTCTGGACCGGCCCCGCCGGTCGCGCGCAGGTGCGCCTGGCGCTCACCCGCTCGCGCCGGCGCACCACCCTCGTCGTGGACGACACCGCGTCCGAGGGGCAGCGCGCGGTCCCGGCGGAGCTGCTGCGGCTGGCGCTGGACTGGGAGGCCGCCGGGGAGCTGCGGCCGTCCACCGGGGACCCCGGCGCGCTGGTCGCCCGCCTCGCCGCGGCCTGCGCGGACGCCGGCCTGCCGGTGACCACGGGCGTCGGGACCGGCGCCGCCCTGCCGCTGGTGGTGCAGGCGCCCGGCGGGGGACCGGCCGTGGCCGTCGACCTGGACGCCGCCGACGAGCCGGACGTCCTGGAGCGCGAGGTCGCCCGCCCGGCCCGCTGGGAGCGCGCCGGCTGGCACTGCCTGCGCTCGACCTCCGGGGACGTCCACGCCGACCCGGCCGGCGAGGCCCGCCGCATCGCCGGGGCCTGGCGCTCGCTGGGTGGCGCTCCGACGACGGGCGGCCCGCTGACCCCGCGCACCATCGACCTGCGCGCCGGGGACCTGCACGCGGCCGACCCCCGGGGCGTCGATCCGCAGCCCGCGGACGCCGGGCCGCGACCGCCGACGCCCCGGACGCCGGGACCGGTGCTCGACGAGCAGGTGCGCTCGCGGGCCGTGGCGCCCGCGGGGGCCGGGCGCGGCGGGCGGGGGACCCGGTGAGCGGGGGGCCGGGCGAGGACGGCGAGCGCGAGGTGCCGCTGGAGGACGAGCGCTCCGCCGACGACGGCGACCTCGGCTGGGGCGAGGCCCGCGGGGACGACGGCGACGACGAGCGCTTCCTGCGCGAGCGCCCGCCGCACTGGGACTGACCTCCCGGACCGGGAACCCGGGCGCGCGGCGCTCACGTCCCGCGCACGACGAGGACGGTGCGGCCGGCCGCGGCCACCAGGTCCGCCGCCGTGCTCGCACCGACGGCCACCACGACGGCGCCCGGACCGTCCCCGGCGCCCCCGCCGGGCCACGCACCCCCGGGGCCCGCGCTCGAGCTGCCGGGTGGGGCGCCGCCCGCGACGGCGAGCACGGGCACGTCCACCGCGAGCGCGGTCGCGCCCGTGACGGCGCCCGTCACCGGGTCCAGGACGCGGGCGAGGACGTCGACGCGGGTGCCGGGCGCCAGGCCGGGCGGCGCGCCGGCGGGCAGGTCGACCAGGGCGGCCACCGCGCCGGCGGGCTGCCCGGTCAGGAGCCCGGGCCCGGCCGTGCGGGTGCGCGTCAGCGGCTCACCGCGGCCGAGCGGACCCGCCAGGACGGCGCCGTCGGCGCTCGTCAGCGCCCCGGGCGGCACGAGCTCGCGCGGCCAGGCGGCGGGCACGACGTCGCCGCCGGTGAGGGGACTGCCCGCGGGCAGGTCGCGCGCGGCCACGAGGACGGTGGTGGTCGCGGGCGCCGGCGGGGCGAGCGCGGCCACGGCCAGGCCGCCCGCGCCCGCCACCAGCCCGGCGCTCAGCCAGCCGCGCGCCCGCCGCCGGCGTCGTCGCGCGGCCGGGCCCCGGCCCGCGGGCGGGACCGGTGGGGCGGTGGGTCGGGTCGACCTGTCGGCGAGCACGCGGGGACGCTAGGCAGCGCTCGCCGCCGGCTCCGGGCCGCGCGCCGGCCCCTGTGGACAGCGGTGCCCGGCGGCGGGGTGTGGACCCCGCCGCCGGAGCGGCCTCAGGCCGCCGAGGTGCTGGAGGAGGACGAGCCGGAGGACGACCCGGACGACGTGGTCGACGACGAGCCCGAGGAGGACGACGAGCTCGACGAGGACGAGCTCGAGGAGTCCTTCGCAGAGCCGCCGGAGGAGCTGGAGGACCCGGACGGCTCGGACGGGGTCTTGCGGGAGTCGGTGCGGTAGAAGCCGGACCCCTTGAAGACCACGCCGACGGAGTTGAAGAGCTTGCGCAGGCGGCCGGAGCACTCGGGGCAGTCGGTCAGCGCGTCGTCGCTGAAGGACTGGCGGACCTCGAAGCTGTGCTGGCACTCCTGGCACGCGTAGGCGTAGGTGGGCACGTCGTCTCCTGGGCTCGGGCGCGCGGCGCTGCCGCGGCGGCGCTGCGGGGCCCGGCTCTGGCACTCGGGCCCGTCGAGTGCCAATGGTAGCCGCGCCGGGCCCTCGGCGCGGCTCACCCGACCCGCAGCTGCAGGGTCGTCACCGGCCCACCGGCCTCCACCCGCAGCGTCGTCGTCCCCGGCGACACCCCGGTCACCTCCAGTGTCCGGGGGTCCAGGACCGCGAGGGTGCCCGCGCGCGGCACCCGGCGCCCGTCCGGCGCCGGCGGGCGGACCGCCAGCCCCGGCCCCGAGACGCGCACCGCCGCCGCGGGCACGCCCACCGCACCGCCCCCGGCGGCGGTGCCGGTCACCGCCAGCGCGGCCCGGGCCCCCGGCGCCAGGACGAGGTCACCGGCGGACGCGGAGGTCAGCACCGGCCGGGTCGCGACCCGCAGCCAGCCGTCGTCGCGCCCGGGCACGGCCGCCGAGCCCGCCGACGGGCGGGAGGCGGCCGCGGCGTCCACCGCCAGCGCCGTCCACGCCGGCGGCGCCCCCGGGACCCCCGTCCCGCTGGCGGCCGTCACCTCCAGCACCCCCTCGCGCCGCTGCACGCCCGCGGTGCTCGCACCCGGCGCGCCGCCGGCGACCACGGCCACCCGCCCACCGGTCTCCTCGCGCCAGTCGGCCAGCCACCCGCGCAGCAGCGCCGCCTCGTCCGGGTCGGCCAGCGAGCCGGGCCCGTGCGCGCTCACCACGACGAGCCCGCGCACCCCCTCCTCGCGGCCGGCGGCGTCCAGCTCCGCGCGCAGCCACGCCAGCTGCCCGGGGTCGGCCGCGCCCAGCGACCCGCCCGCCGCGTCCAGCAGCAGCCAGCGGGTCCCGGCGTCGTCCACCCGGCGGGCGCCGGCCCCCGGCCCCAGGTCCGCGCCCAGCTCCGAGTCCCCGCGCACCCACTCCCACGGCACGCCGGAGCGGTCGAGGACGTCCCGCACGGCGCGCACGTCCGCGGCGCCCGCGCGGCCCCCCGCCGGGCCGGCGACGCCGCCGGCGAGGACCACCCGCCCGGCGCCGGCCGCCACGGCGTCGGCGACGGCGCGGCGCAGCACCTCCACGCTCGCCGGGCGCGCCGCCTCGACGGCCGTGCCCGCCAGCACCGCCACCGGCGCGGGCCCGCCGGCGAGCGGCTGCGCGGTCTCCAGCGCCGGGTCCACCCGCCCGGTCGCGGCTCCCGGGTCGGCGGCCGCGGGCGGCGGCGACGCGGCCGCCGCGTCGAGGCGGGCGACGTCCAGGGCGCCCGAGGTGCGGCGCGTCACGTCCGTGTGCGCGACGTACACGCGCACCAGGCGCACGTCGCGGGCGCCGGCGGGCACGGGCGCGCTGACCCGCCGCCAGCCCGTCCAGTCCAGCGCGGGCGCCAGCGTCACGGGCCGGTCGGCGCCGTCGACGCGCAGCACCGCGCGCAGCCACCCGCCGCGCCCGTCCGCGCGCGCGTCCAGCGCCACCTCGCGGGCACCGGCGGGCAGCCGCAGCGGGGCGGCGGGCACGAGCGCGGCCACGGACGTGCCCGCGCTCTGCCCGGCGACGTCCCAGGACAGGCGCAGGGCCCCGCCCCCGCCGGGCAGCCCGGTCGCGGGCACGGCGGTCGCGGTGACGGCGGCGCGGGTGCCGGCCGCGCTCCAGCGGCCCGCGTCGGCCAGGTCGTCCACGCGCACCGCCCGCAGGCCGACGGACACCCCGGCGCTCGCGCTCACCCCGGCCGCGCTCAGGCCGACGCGGGTGCCGCCCGCGGCGGGGACGGCCACGGCCCTCAGCCGCAGCCGCCCGTCCGGCAGCGCCTCGGCGCGCAGGACCGCCGGGTCGGTGCGGACGGTGACCTCGCGGGCGTCCACGGGGGCCGCGCGGCCCTCGGCGTCGCGGCCGAGGACGACGACGTCGACGCTGTCACCGGCTCCGGGCAGCACGGGCACCGCCGCGTCGGGGCCGTCGGCGTCGTCCGCGACCAGTGACAGCCCGGCCAGCCGGCCCAGGACGAGCACCTCCCGCTCCCCGCCCACGCCGCCTCCCGGGGCCGCGCGCACCCGCGCGGTGCCGGGGGCGGCGCCCCGCAGCGAGGCCGTGCCCGCCGCTGCGCCCGGCACGACCGCGACCGTGCCGGGGTCGCTGGACGTCCACGCCGGGACCGGTGCACCGGCGGGGGCGCCGGAGGCGTCCAGCGCCTCGGCCCGCACCTCGCGCGCCAGGCCGGGGAAGAGGCGCAGGGCCTCGGCGGGGTCGTCGGCGCCCGGCGACCACCCGGACGGCCCGGTGACCAGCCGCAGCTCGGCCGGGCGCCCGTCGCCCGGGGCGGGCACGAGGCCGACGGCGTTGGCCACGGGCCGCGGGGCGCCGTCGGAGGGCTCGCCGACCACCGCGGCGGCGCCCGTGCCGGGGGCGCGGGCGACCAGCTGGGCGGACCCGCCGCCGTCGAGCATCACGGCCGTGCGGGCGCCCAGGTCCGCCACGGCGCGGGCGGTCTCCAGCGCGGTCCACCCGCGCGAGCGGGCCGTGCCGCCGTCGACGGTGACCAGCAGCAGCTCCCCGGTGGCGGTCCAGCCGATCGCCGTGCGGGCGCGGGGGGTGCTCCACAGCGGGTCGGCCGTGTCGACCGCGGCGACGCGGCCGTCGCGGACGAGGACCAGGCGGGCGCCCAGCGCGTCGCCCGGCGGCACGTCGCGCACGTCCCACGCCGTGCTCGCGGGAGCGCCGACGGGCGTGCCGGCCAGGGCGGCGGCCGCCGTGCCCGTGGCCAGCAGCACCAGCCCCCCGGCGGGGACGGGCGTGGCGCCGGGCGCGGGCCGCACGGCGCTGACCCGCCCGTCGCGCACCTCCAGCTCCACCCCGCCGGCGGCGGCGAGCGCGCGGTCGCCGCGCCCCCAGTCGGGCGTGTAGACCGCGACGGCGTCGGGACCGACCTGGCCGGGGTTGAGCCCGGCCAGGGGGAAGCCGCGCCCGGCGACGGTCGCGGTGCCGCGCAGGAGCAGGTCGGCGAGAGCGCCGTCGAGGGAGGTGACGGCCTGCGGGTGGGCGGCGGCCTTGAGCGCGGTGCCGTCGCGCACGACGGGGCCGTTCGGGCTGCCGGTGCGGTCGATGTCGAAGAAGTCGCCGTTGACGGCCGCGACGGCCCCGCCGGCGGCCGCGAGCGCCGCGGGCTCGCGGGGTCCGCTGAGCCCGTCCTGCAGCAGGCGCGGGCGGGTGCCGGTGCCGGGCGCCAGGCGCAGGACGCGGCTGCGGACGGGACCGGCCGCGGTCAGCTCCGCGCGCTGCTCCAGCACGAGCCCGGGGGCGAGGCGGGCGGTGCGCTCCTCGAGCAGCAGCGCCCCGGTGGCCGGTGCCGACCGCAGCTCCAGGTCGGGCGCCAGCGCGCCGGCGGGAGCGGGCGCGGGCGTCGGGGCGGCCGTGGCGGGCTGGCCCGCGAGCAGGCTCGCCAGCAGCGCCGCCAGCGGGACCGCGGCGAGCCGGGTGGACCGGGTGCGCCGGGCCGGCCGGGTGGGGGCGGCTCCGCGCCGGTGGGGACCCATGCCCCACCGTAATCACACGGGGTAGCAGATTGGTGACGTGGTGTCGCCGGCGGTCAGGCCAGCAGCCACAGCCAGCGGGTCGGCGTCACCACGCCCTGCACGGGCCGGTCGTGCGGCAGGACGGGCAGCGGGCTGACGGCGGCGTCCAGCACCTCGTCGTCGTGCACGACCGCCACGACCGGCACCCGCGGGGGCACGCGGCGCAGCGCCCGGTCGTAGCTGCCCCCGCCCTGCCCCAGCCGGCGGCCGGCGGTGTCGACGGCCAGCGCCGGCACCAGGACGAGGTCGACGCCGGCGACCGCGTGCGGGCCCACCGGCCCGCGCGGCGGGTGGCTGCCGCGCGCCGGCGCGGCCCCGGCGCGCAGCTCCCAGTCCAGGTCGGCGTCGGCGCGCAGCACCGGCAGCAGCACGTCGACGCCCTGCCGGCGCAGCGCGTCCAGCGTCGAGCGGGTGCCCGGCTCACCGGGCCGTGAGGCGTAGAGCGCCACGCGGCCGCAGCCCTGCAGCAGGGGGCAGGCCAGCAGCGTGCGGGCCAGGGCGGCGTCGAGCGCGGTGCTCTCGGCCGCGTCGCGCTGGCGCCGGCGCTCGCGCAGGGCACCGCGCAGCCGGGCCTTGCGGGCCTCGACCTCCACGGGGTCCGCGCGCACCTGCGGCGCCGGGTCACCGGTCGAGGGGGAGGTGCGGGCGAGGGGGACCTCGCCCGTCACGGGGTCGTCGGTGACGGGCACGGCGGCTCCAGGGTCCGGGACGCGCGCTGCGGGGGTTCCGCCGTCGTCCTCGACGGCAGTCTGCCTCCCGCCGGTGCGGCGCGTCGAGCCCTCGCGCGTCGCGCGCGCGGAGCAGCGCTGCTGCGCACGGTCATCGCCCCGCCGCCGCCGGTAGCCGCCCGCGGTAGCCTCCGGCCCCATGAGCGAACGCGACGAGCGTCCCGGCCCCGTGCGCAAGGCCGTGATCCCCGCCGCCGGACAGGGCACCCGCTTCCTGCCGGCCACCAAGGCGATGCCCAAGGAGATGCTGCCGGTCGTCGACACCCCGGCCATCCAGTACATCGTCGAGGAGGCGGTCCGCGCCGGCCTGACCGACGTCCTCATGATCACGGGCCGGAACAAGCGGCCGCTCGAGGACCACTTCGACCGCAACGTCGAGCTCGAGGTCGGTCTGCAGGCCAAGGGCGACGACGCCAAGCTCGCCCGCGTGCAGGAGTCCACCGACCTCGCGCAGGTGCACTACGTGCGCCAGGGCGACCCCAAGGGCCTCGGGCACGCCGTCCTGGTGGCCGCGCAGCACGTGGGCGACGAGCCGTTCGTCGTCCTGCTCGGTGACGACATCGTCGACGCCCGCGACCCCCTGCTCGACACGATGATCGCCGTGCGCGAGGAGCACGGCGGCAGCGTCGTGGCGTTCATGGAGGTCCCCGAGGACCAGATCCACCTCTACGGCTGCGCCGTGGCCGAGCCCACCGGGACCGAGGACGTCGTCAAGGTCTCCGGGCTGGTGGAGAAGCCCAAGCGCGAGGAGGCCCCCAGCAACCTCGCCATCATCGGCCGCTACCTGCTGGACCCGGCCGTCTTCGACGTGCTGCGCGAGACCCCGCCCGGCAAGGGCGGGGAGATCCAGCTGACCGACGCCCTGCAGGTGCTCGCGCAGGGCGACGGCCCCGGGTACGGCGTGCACGGCGTCGTCTTCCGCGGCCGCCGCTACGACACCGGCGACAAGCTCGACTACATCAAGGCCGTCGTGCGCCTGGCCGGTGAGCGCGAGGACATCGGCGCCGAGCTGCGCGCCTGGCTCGCGGAGAACTACGGCACCGGCGCGCGCAGCTGAGCACCCCCGTCCCGGCGGTGCGGCCGGGCGCAGCGGCCCGCGGGGTGGTACCGAGGACGCGTGAGCGCTGAGACCCCCGCGGGCCCGCCCCCGCCACCCCCGCCGCTGGTGCCGGTCGAGGAGCACCTGCGGCGCTGCCTGGACCTCGTGCGCCCGCTGCGCCCGCTGGACCTCGCGCTGCGCGACGCCCTCGGCTGCGTGCTCGCCGAGGACGTCGTGTCCCCGCGTCCGCTGCCGGGCTTCGACAACTCCGCGATGGACGGCTACGCGGTGCGCCTGGCCGACGTGGCGGGCGCCGGCGAGGACACCCCCGTCGAGCTGCCCGTCGTGGGCGACGTGGCCGCCGGCCCCTCGGAGCCGGTGCGCCTGACCGGCGGGACGACCGTGCGGATCATGACGGGCGCGCCCGTGCCGCCCGGCGCGGAGGCCGTCGTGCCCGTCGAGCACACCGACCGCGGCGTCTCGCGGGTGCGGGTGCACCGCGCGCCCGCCGCCGGGCAGCACGTGCGCCGGGCGGGGGAGGACGTCGAGGCCGGCGTGGTGGTCCTGGAGGCCGGCACCCGCCTGCAGGCCCGGCACGTGGGGGTGCTCGCGGCGCTGGGGCGCGCCCGCGTGCGGGTCCGCCCGCGCCCGCGCGTGGTCGTCGTGTCCACCGGCACCGAGGTCGTCGAGCCCGGCACGCCGCTGGCGCCCGGGCAGCTGCACGACGCCAACGGCCCGCTGCTGGCCGCCGCGGCGGAGGAGCTCGGCGCCCTCGCCTACCGGGTGGGCGTCGTCGGCGACGACCCGCGCGAGCTGGCCGCCGTCCTGGACGACCAGCTGGTGCGCGCCGACGTCCTCGTCACCTCGGGCGGGGTCAGCGAGGGCGCCTACGACACCGTCAAGGAGGTCCTGTCGGCCTCCCCGGACGTGCGCTTCGACCGGGTCGCCGTCCAGCCGGGCATGCCGCAGGGCGCCGGGCGGCTGGGGGAGCAGCGCACACCCGTCTTCACGCTGCCGGGCAACCCGGTCAGCTCCTTCGTGTCCTTCGAGGTGTTCGTGCGCCCCGCGCTGCGCCGCATGCTCGGCGAGGACGGCCCGGACCCGCAGCGGCCCGTCGTCACGGCCGTCGCCGACGCCGGCTGGTCCTCCCCGCCGGCCAAGCGGCAGTACGTGCGGGCCGCCCACCACCGCGACGGCGACGGCGTGCTGCGCGTGCGGCCCGTCTCCGGGCACGGCTCGCACCTGGTGACGGCGCTGGCGCGCACCACCTGCCTGGCCGTCGTGCCGGTCGGGGTGGCCCGCGTGGAGCCCGGCGACGAGGTCGAGTGCGTCCTGCTGGGCCCGGCGCCGCTGGCGGAGCAGCGGTGAGCGGGCAGGAGCCGGCGCCGCGGCTGACGCACCTGGACGACGCCGGCCGCGCCCGGGTCGTCGACGTGTCCGCCAAACCGGTCACCGTCCGCGAGGCGCGCGCCGAGGGGCGCGTGCGCTGCTCGCCGCAGGTCCTCGCGCTGATCGCCGAGGGCGGGCTGCCCAAGGGCGACGCGCTGGCCGTGGCGCGCATCGCCGGGCTGCAGGCGGCCAAGCGCACCCCGGACCTCGTCCCGCTGGCGCATCCTGTGGCGGTGCACGCCGTGGAGGTCGACCTCGAGGTCGACGCGACGCCCGGCGAGGAGGGCGTCCGCATCCGCTCCGCGGTGCGCACGGCGGACCGCACCGGCATCGAGGTGGAGGCCCTGACGTGCGTGCTGGTGGCCGCGCTGACGTTCGTGGACATGGTCAAGGCCGTCGACCGGCGGACGGTCATCGAGGGGGTGCGGGTGACCGCCAAGAGCGGCGGCCGCTCGGGGGACTGGAGCGTCGATGACTGAGCGATCGGGCGCCGCACCCCGCACCGCCCTCGTGGTGACGGTCTCCAACCGGGCCGCGGCCGGCGTGTACGCCGACGACTCCGGTCCCGTCGTGGCCGACGGCCTGCGCGCCCTCGGGTTCGCGGTCGACGGGCCGGTCGTCGTGCCCGACGGGGACCCGGTGGAGGAGGCGCTGCGCGACGCGGTGGCGGCCGGCTACGACGTCGTCGTCACCAACGGCGGCACGGGCCTGTCCCCGCTGGACCTGACGCCCGAGCGCACCCGCCGCGTCCTCGACCACGAGGTGCCGGGCGTCGCGGAGGCGCTGCGCGCCGCGGGCGCCGCCAAGGGCGTGGCCACGGCCGTGCTCTCGCGGGGCCTGGCCGGGGTCGCCGGGCGCACCTTCGTCGTCAACCTGCCCGGTTCGCCGGGCGGTGCCCGCGACGGCGTCGAGGTCCTGTCGGGGTTCCTCGAGCACGCGGTGGACCAGCTGCGCGGCGGGGACCACCCCCGCCCGGGCGGCGGCCGGGCGGGCGCGTGAGCACGCCCGTGTGGCCGGTGGAGCTGCGCGAGGGGCCGGTGCGCCTGCGCCCGCTGCGCCGCCGCGACGCCGCGGCGTGGCGGTCGGTGCGCGCGGCGAACGCCTCCTGGCTGCGCCCGTGGGAGGCCACCAGCCCCGAGCCGGCCGGGCCGGCGCCGACGTTCGCGCAGATGGTGCGCGGCTTCTCCCGCGAGGCGCGCGCCGGGCGGATGCTGCCGTTCGTCGTCGAGCGCGACGGCCGGCTGGTCGGGCAGGTGACGGTCTCCGGCATCACGTGGGGGTCGCTGCGCTCGGCGCACGTGGGCTACTGGGTGGACCAGCGCGTCGCCGGCCGCGGCACCATCCCCGTCGCGCTGGCGCTGGCGGGCGACCACTGCTTCCGGGCGCTGCGCCTGCACCGGATCGAGGTGAACATCCGCCCGGAGAACGCCGCCTCGCTGCGGGTGGCGCAGAAGCTGGGCCTGCGCGACGAGGGACTGCGCGAGCGCTACCTGCACATCGACGGCGAGTGGCGCGACCACCGCACCTTCGCGGTCACCGCCGAGGAGGTCCCCGAGGGCCTGCTGGCGCGCTACCGGGCGCTGCGGCCGGCCTGAGAGGGGCTCGCGCGGGCCTGGCGGCCGCCGACACGGTCCGGGGTGCGGGTGCTCCGCGGCCGTCGCACGCTGGCAGGTCACGGACACCCGGCGCGACACACCCGTGACGTCCCCGAGGGGCGGTGCCGCCGCCCCTACCGTGGCGCACGTGTCCGCCAGCGGCCTCGCCCTCCTCGCCATCGTCGTCCTGACGGCCGCCTACCTGGTGCCCGGCCGGATCCGCGCCCGGCGCCGCGTCGCGTCCGCGCGCACCGCCGACCGGGAGTCGGAGGCCCTGCGCGTGGTGGTCCGCCGCGCGGGCACCGCGGTCCCGGCCGTGGCACCCGCGCTCACCGGGGCCTCCAGCCGCCCGGTCCTCACCGGGCCCGCCCGTCCGGCCCTCCCCGCCGCGCCGGCCGCGCCCGCCTCCCGGTCCGCCGCCCAGCCGGCGGCTCCGGTGCCCGCTCCCGGGCCCGCCGGTGCGAGCCCCGCCCGGCCGGTCGCCCCCCGCGGGCGCGAGGTCGTGCGGCGGCGCCGCCGCCTCGTGGCCGTGCTGGCGTCGGCGACGGCCGCGGCCTGGCTGGCCGCGGTGCTCGTGCCGCTGGCCGGTCCGGCGCTGCCGTGGTGGCCGGCGCTCGCGCCGACCGCGGTCCTGGGCCTCGTGCTGGCGGCGCTGGCCCGCCACGGCGCCCCGGCGCCCCGCCCGCTCGCGCAGCCCGTGCCCACCGCCGCCCCCGCCGCTCCCGCCGCCGCGCCGGTGGTGCGGGCGCCGGCGACGGCCCGGCCCGTCCCGGCGCCCCGCACCGCCGAGCCCGTCTCGGCCCCCGCGGCTGCTGCGGCCCCCGCCGCGGCTGCCGCTCCGGTGTCCCCGGCGGCGGACGTCCGCCCCGGCGCGGGGCACGGCGCGGGCTACGACGTCGAGCTGGAGGACGTCGACGTCGTCGCGGCGGCCCGCGCCGGTGGGTGGACGCCCGCCCCGGTGCCGCTGCCGACCTACCTGCTCAAGCCGAAGGCGCGCACGTGGACGACCCCGGTGCCGCGCACCGTGGACCTGACGGCCGTGGACCGCGAGCTGGACGCCGACCTGCTGGACGACGACCTGCCGCGCGTGCTGGACCTGCGCGACCTGCCCCGGGCCGCCGCCCGCTGAGGAGCGGCGCGTGCGGGCCGCCGTCGGGCACCTGGTAACCTCGTGCCTGCTGCGGCGGTCCTCCGGGACGGTCGCCGGTGAGGGGCTGTGGCGCAGCTGGTAGCGCACCTCGTTCGCAACGAGGGGGTCAGGGGTTCGAGTCCCCTCAGCTCCACCTCCAGAGGGCTCCACCCGCCAGGGTGGGGCCCTCGTCGCGTTCCTGGCCCAGCCCTGTCGCCCTGCGTGTCCGAGCGGCTGCTCACCGTGAGATGCCTCACGTGCTCGGCGTGTCCCGTGCTCAACAGCTCGTGCACCAGCTGTGAGGGACTTGCGGCGGACGGGTGACACCCGGCTACAGTCGGCACCACAACTTCACCCGTCCGTGATTCCTGACGCCACGTACGGGTGAACCGCGTGCCACACCGCCGTGGACGAGCCCACCAGCCCGACACGACGGGGGAGACACCGTGGCGACCGATGACGCCCGCGCCCTGACGGCGCAGCACTTCCCGGCCCAGCAGCGCCGGGTCGTCGACGCACCGACCGGCGCCGCGGCGGGGACGGTGGGCACGGCCGAACCCTTCCTGCCGCTGCTGCGCCCGCTGGTGCCGGCGCCGCGGCGCACCACCACCCCCGCCGGCGGGCGCCCGCCCGCGGCCCGGCGCGCGCCCTGGCAGCGCGAGTACACCGCCGGTCTCGTCGTCTCCGACGCCCTGGCCGCCCTGCTCGCCGCGCTGACCGGCTGGGTCGTGCGCTTCGGCGAGGCCGGGGCCGCCGCCAGCATCAGCGGCGTCTCGGCCGCCTGGGCCCTGCTCGTCCTGCCCCCGCTGTGGGTGGTGACGATGCTGCTGTTCCGCGCCTACGAGCCCCGATTCCTCGGGGTCGGCTCGGAGGAGTTCCAGCGCGTCCTGCTGGCCGGCACCACGGTCGTCGCGCTCGTGGGCACGACGAGCTGGGCGTTCGCGCTGGACGTGGCCCGCGGTTTCGTCGTCGTCGCCCTGCCGGTGGCCGGGGTGCTCACCGTCGCCGGTCGGCTGCTGGCCCGCCGGCACCTGCACCGGCGCCGGGCCGCCGGCTCGTGCACGCAGTCCACCGTCGTGGCCGGCCACCCGGGCGCGGTCGCGGCCCTGGTGCGCCAGGTGCGGCGCGACACCGACCACGGCCTGCGCGTGGACGCCGCCTGCACGCCCGGCGGGCGCACGTCCCCGGAGCTGGAGGCGCTCGGCGTGCCCGTCGTGGGCGGCCTGGAGGACGTCGCCGCGGTGGCACGGCGCACCGACGCCGACGTCGTGGCGACCCTGACCTGCCCCGAGCTCGACGGGCCGGTGCTGCGCCGGCTGGGCTGGGAGCTGGAGGACACCCGCGCCGACCTGGTCGTGGCGCCGGCGCTGACCGACGTCGTCGGCCCGCGCGTGGCGATCCGGCCGGTGTCCGGGCTGCCGCTGCTGCACGTGGAGCGCCCGGAGCTGCGCGGGGTGCGCCACCTGGGCAAGGCCGCCCTGGACCGCGGGTCCGCGGCGCTGGCCCTGCTGCTGCTCAGCCCGCTGTTCCTGGCGCTGGCCGTGGCGATCAAGGTCGACAGCCGGGGGCCGGTGTTCTTCACCCAGCGCCGGGTCGGGCGCGACGGTCGCGAGTTCACGATGGTCAAGTTCCGCTCGATGGTCGTCGACGCCGAGCAGAGGCTCATCGACCTGCGCGAGCGGTCCGAGGGCAACGGCCTGCTGTTCAAGATGAAGCGCGACCCGCGCATCACGCGCGTGGGCGGCCTGCTGCGCCGCTACTCCCTCGACGAGCTGCCGCAGCTGCTCAACGTCCTGACCGGCTCGATGTCGCTGGTGGGCCCGCGCCCGCCGCTGCCGCGCGAGGTCGCCCAGTACGGCCACGACCTGCGCCGCCGGCTGCTGGTCAAGCCGGGCCTGACGGGCCTGTGGCAGGTCAGCGGGCGCTCCGACCTCGACCTGGAGGAGTCCACGCGCCTGGACCTGCAGTACGTGGAGAACTGGTCGCCGGCCTTCGACGCGCTGATCCTGGCCAAGACGGTGAAGGCCGTCCTGGGCGGGCGCGGGGCCTACTGAGGGAGGTGGCGGAGACGTCCCAGCAGTCCCTCCCGCCCCAGGAGATCACCGTGAGGGCTTGCGCTCGGACCGTGAAGGCTGGCTACCATGCGCTCCGACCAGTGACCTGAGGTGACCGTCAACCGCTGGACGAGCGATCGACAAGCACGAGAGCAGGGAGGAGGGGACCCGTGAGCACGAGCCCGGTGACCGGCGAGCGCACCGCGCCCGGCGACCTCCCCTCCCCGCGCGCCGCCCTCGTCCCCGTGGCCGGGACGGCGCCCACCGTGTCGGTCGTCGTGCCCGCCCACGACGAGGAGCGCCCCCTGGCCCGCACGCTGGCGGCGCTGGCCGCCCAGGGCGGGCGCGAGGTCCCCGAGGTCGTCGTCGTCGCCAACGGCTGCACCGACGCCACCGCCGAGGTGGCGCGCGCGGCCGGCGCCCGCGTCGTGGAGCTGGCGCAGCCGTCCAAGGCGGCCGCGCTGAGCGCCGGCGACGCCGCGGCCACCGCCTTCCCGCGGATCTACCTCGACGCCGACATCCGCCTCGCGCCCGGCACGCTGGACGCGCTGGCCGCGACGCTGCGCCGCGACGACGTCCTCGTGGCGTCCCCGCGCGTGGTGTTCGACGTGTCCGCGTCCTCCTGGCCCGTGCGGGCCTTCTACGCCGTCTACCGCGAGATCCCGTACGTGACCGACGGCCTCGTCGGCCTGGGGGTGTACGGGATGTCCGAGCGGGGGCGGGCGCGGTTCGGGGACTTCCCGGCCGTGACCAGCGACGACCTGTTCGTCCAGCGGACGTTCCACCGCTCCGAGCGCGCCACCAGCGACGGCGAGTTCGTCGTCAGCGCTCCGCGCGACCTGCGCAACCTGCTGAAGGTGCGCACCCGGACCGCGTCCGGGAACACCGAGCTCAGCCGCCTGCCGGCGGCTGCGGACGACGCCGGGGGGCGTCCGGTCCCGAGCGGACCGGGCGACGGCGTCGACGGGGGAGGCGGTGGCGACCGCGCCGCCTTCGACCGCACCACGACCACGACGACCACCGCGCTCCTGCGGCTCGCGACGACGCGACCCCGCCTCGTCCCGTCCGTCGCCGTCTACACCGCCGTCACCGTCGTGTCCCGGGTGCTGGCCCGTCGCAGGCGCGCGAGCGCCTGGCAGCGGGACACCTCCACGCGCTGACCGCGATCCACTCCCCCTGGAGATCCTCATGGTCCTCGACTCCTCAGCTCCCCGCTCACTCAGCTCGCTACACAGCGTAAGTGGACGTTCGCTCGCAGGTGATGAGCGTCCGGATCCCGCGCACCGGGCGGCCACGGCGCCCGCCGTGTCCACCCGGGTCACCGCCACCCCGCCCGGCGAGCGCCTGCGCGTGCGCGTGGACGACGTCGCCTTCGACGCCCTGCGCGAGAGCGAGGTCGTCGCGCACGTCGTCGCCGCCCTCGACCGCGGCGACGGCGGCTGCATCGTCACCCCCAACGTCGACATCCTGCGGCAGCTGCGCCGGCCGGCCCTGCGCGACCTGGCCGACGACGCCGAGCTCGTGGTGCCCGACGGCATGCCCATCGTGTGGGCGAGCAGGCTGCAGGGCCAGGAGCTGCCCGAGCGGGTCACCGGCTCCTCGCTCGTGTGGACGCTCTCGCGCGCCGCGGCCACCGCGGAGCGGTCCGTGTTCCTGCTCGGCGGTGCGGAGGGGATCGCCGAGCGGGCCGCGGACACGCTGCAGGACGAGGTGCCGGACCTGCGGGTCGCCGGCTGGCACTGCCCGCCGTTCGGCTTCGAGCGGCGCGAGGAGCAGCTGGAGGCGACCGTGGCCGCGGTCGTCGACGCCAAGCCGGACCTCGTGTTCGTCGCGCTGGGCTTCCCCAAGCAGGAGCGGCTGATGCAGCTGCTGCGCCGGCACCTGCCCGAGACCTGGTTCGTCGGTTGCGGGGGCAGCCTGACCATGGTCGCCGGAGAGGTCTCGCGCGCCCCGGAGTGGGTGCAGCGCAGCGGCCTGGAGTGGGTGCACCGCCTGGCCAAGGAGCCGCGGCGGATGGCCAAGCGCTACCTCGTGCACGACGTGCCCTACGCGGCCGGGCTGATGGTGCGCTCGGCCGCGCGCCGGCGCGGGCGGTCGGTGGCGTGAGCGCTCCGGCCGACCTGCGCGGCGCGGGCGAGGACACCGCCGCCGACCCGCGGCCCGGTGCGACGGGGCGCGCCTGGCCCTCGGTGACCGTCGTCGTGCCCGTCCACGGGGACCGGGGCTCGCTGCTGCTGACCGCTCGGGCGCTGGCCGCCCAGGACTACCCGGGCGCCGTGGACGTCGTCATCGCCGACAACGGCGACAACCGGGACCTGCAGGGCGCCCTGGACGCCCTGGAGGTGGTCTCGCTGGTGCGCGAGACCACTCCGGGCAGCTACGCGGCCCGCAACGCGGCCCTGCTGGGCGCGCGCGGGGACGTCATCGCCTTCACCGACAGCGACTGCGTGCCCACCGCGCACTGGCTGCGCGAGGCCGTCGGCGCCCTGCTGGCCGCCGAGGAGGCCGGGACCGGACCCTGCTTCGTCGGCGGCGGTGTGCGGTTGTTCTGCGCCGACCCGGCCCGGCCCACCGCGGCGGAGCTGTGGGACTCGCTGAACTTCCTGCGCCAGGAGCGATACGTCACCGTCGAGGGCTGGGCCGCGACGGCGAACATGGTCGTGCGCCGCTCGACCCTGGACGCCGTCGGCGCCTTCGACGAGCGGCTGAAGAGCGGCGGGGACCGCGAGTGGGGCGAGCGCGCCTCCCGCGCCGGGGTGCGGGCGCTGTGGTGCCCGGCCGCCGAGGTCGCCCACCCGGCGCGTCGGCGGATGGCCGAGCTGCACGGCAAGGCGCGCCGCGTGACCCGGGGGGACGTGGAGACGCGTCGGCGCGACGGGCGCCCGGCTTTCGACCCCGGTGTCCTGCGCGCCAGCCTCAACCCGGCGCTGCGCTCGACGGTGCGCCGCTCGGGCGACCTCGAGGTGCCCTCACCGCGCAACCGCGCCCGGTACGTCGCGGTCACGCTGTGGATGCGGTACTACCTGCTCGGCGCGAAGGCGCTGCACGCCGTCCGGACGGCCCGCTGACCCGCTCCTGCTCTGCCCTCAGACGCCGACGACCTCGCGCAGCCGCCGCGTGTTGAGGTCGGGGGAGAACTCCTCCACGACGTGCCGGCGACCGGCCGCACCGCGCTCGCGGCGCTCCTCCGGTCCGGCCAGCGCCACCTCGCGCAGCGCGTCGACGAGGGCGTCGACGCGGCCGGCCGTCACGAGCCGGCCGTCCACGCCGTCGCGCACGAGCTCGGGCACGCCCGCGATGCGGGTGGTGACCACCGGCAGCGCCGTGGCCATGGCCTCCATGAGGACCACGGGCACCCCCTCGGCGAAGCTGGGCAGGCAGAAGACGTCCGCCCACGCGTACTGGGCGGGCAGCTCCTCGTTGCCGAGCGGGCCGACGAGGTCGACGACGTCGCCGAGCCCCTCGCGGGCCACCTGCTGCGCCAGGTCGCCCGCCAGCGGGCCGCTGCCGACGACCCGCACCCGCAGGTCGAGGCCGGGCTCCGCGCGGCGCAGCCGGGCGACGGCGTCCAGCAGGAGCGCCGGGCCCTTCTCGGGCACGAGGCGTCCCACGAACAGCACCCGCAGCGGCCCGGCCGGGCGCCCGGCGCGCTCGGCGGAGGCGTCGGCGAACCGGTCGGCGTCCACGGCCATCCGCACCAGCCCGAGCTTGCCCCAGTGCTCCGGTTCGACGTGGCGCATGAGCTGCGAGCGGCAGAAGTCGCTGATGCAGGCCACCGCGTCCGCCGAGCGCACCTTGGCCGGCAGGTCGAAGGCGTCGACCTGCTCGAACTCGGTGGGCCCGTGCATCGACAGCGTCCAGCGCCACCCGGCGTCCGGGCCGTCCTGGGCGCGGCCCATCGCCACGACCAGCCGGGCGATGTCGGCGCCGTTGTTGGCGAAGTGCACGTGCAGGTGGCGCAGGTCCCGGCGACGCATCTCGTCCAGGACGGCGACGGCCTCGGCCAGGTAGAACGCCTGCCAGACCTTCGACCGGGCGGTGCCCGGCCCCGAGCGGGCGGCCAGCGCCGCGGCTGCGGCCAGCGCCCCCGGCCGGCGCAGCGCCCGCCCCGAGGCCGTGGCCCACGCCCCGGCCCGCGCCCGGTCCAGGACGGTGGTCGTGGTGGCGGCCTCGCGGCGGCTGCGCGCCGAGCGCTGCTGGTCGGCGGGGGCGGGGCGCACGGAGAACGTGTGGACCTCGACGCCCGCGGCGCGCAGCGCCTCCACCTCGTTCTCGATGAACGCGTGGGACAGCGTGGGGTAGCGGCTGACGAGGTAGGCGACGGCCGGGCGGCTCCCGGTGGAGCGACCGGTGGGGCGCCGCAGGTGGTCGGGCACGACGTCCGGGGCGCTCACGCCTGCACCCTAACCAGCCCTCTCGTGGTCACCAAGGGCGACGCCAGGGGCACTGTCCGCCGCGCTAGCATGCGGCGACCTCCGAGGTCACGAGCCGACGGCCCGCAGGCCGTGAGAGGAGCCGACACCGCGTGCAGCAGCCGGTCGCCAGTGTGATCGTCCGGACCTGGAACTCCGCCGCCACCCTGCCGGCGACGCTCGACAGCGTCCGCGCGCAGACCGTGCCGGTGGAGGTCGTGGTCGTCGACTCGGGGTCCACCGACGGCACGCTGGACGTGGCGCGCGAGCGCGCGGACGTGGTCGTGGAGATGCCGCACGAGGAGTTCTCCTACGGGCGGGCCCTGAACGTGGGGGCGGCCGCGGCGACGGCACCGCGGCACGCGGCCCTGTCCAGCCACACCGTGCTGCCGCGGACCGACTGGCTCGAGCGGGCCGTGCGCCACCTCGACGAGGGCGCGGTGGCCGCCTGCGGCGCGGAGACCGACGGGGACCACCGGCCCCTGGCGGAACCCCTGCGCGCCGACCACGAGTACCTGACCCGGTACCGGTACTGGGGCTTCACCAACACCGCGAGCGCGTGGCGGGCCGAGGTGTGGCGGGCCCACCCGTTCGACGAGACGCTCGTGGCCACGGAGGACCAGGAGTGGTCGTGGCGGGCCGTCGCCGACGGCGGCTGGTTCGTCGCCGACCCGCAGCTCGTCGTCAGCGGCAGCCACCGCCGCCGCGCGGGCCTGCGCGCCTACCACCGCCGGATGGTCGCCGAGATCCGAGCGCTGGAGCACGTGCGGCCGCTCGCCCCGTACCCGCTGCACCGCGCCGCGCGCGACTGGGCCGCGCCGGAACCGGGCGACCCGTTCGTCTCCCGCACGCGCCGCTTCGGGCGCACGCGACTGCTCGACGTGACGGCCCGCTGGGAGGCCGGGGTGCAGTCGCGCCGCGGCACCACCCCCCAGCCGCGCGTGGTGCCCGTGACCCGCGAGGAGGAGCGGTGAGCGGCCCTCCGGGCGGCGAGCGGCTGCGCACGGCCGCGGTCGTCCCCGTGCGCGGGCACGCCGCCCTGCTCGACGGGGCGCTGGAGGCGCTGCGCGCGCAGACGCTCCCGCTCGACGAGGTCGTCGTCGTCGACGACGACCCGCAGCCGTCGCTGCGGCTGCCCGCCCCGGTGCGGGTGGTGACCAGCCGGGGCGCGGGCCCGTACGCGGCGCGCAACCTGGGCGTCGCCGCCACGGACGCCGACGTCGTGCTGTTCCTCGACGCGCGCAGCCGCCCTCGCCCGCGCTGGGTGGAGCGCACGGTGGCGGCCTTCGCCGACCCCGGCACCGGCCTCGTCGGCTCGGACACCCTGGTGCGCGGCGGCAGTTCCCTCGCCGAGCGCGCCAGCGAGGTCCAGCAGTTCGCCTCCCTCGACAAGTACGTGCGCGCGCCGTTCTTCCTGCCGTACCTGCCGACGTGCAACCTCGCCGTGCGCCGGGAGGACTTCACGGCGGTGGGCGGTTTCTCGACGGTGCGCAGCGGCGGTGACGCGGACCTGTGCTGGCGCGTGCAGCGGGCCACCGGCCACCGGATGGCCGTGGTCGAGGAGGTCCTCATGGAGTGGGTGCCGCGCACCCGCTGGCGCGACCTGCTGGAGCAGAACTACCGCTACGGCCGCAGCCACCACGCGCTGCGGGTGGACTGGTCCGACCGCGGGCTGGACGTGCGCGAGCCGCTGCCGCCGTGGCGGCTGCTCGCCCGCACCGCCAAGGCGGGGCTGCGCTACGGCGCGGCGGTCCCCCGGGGGGCCGACGCCCGCGCGCAGCGCTTCGTCGCGCTGGCGGGGTCGTGCTTCGACTGGGGTTACTGGTCGGCGCACCGCGCCGGCCGCGCCGCCTCCGCCCACTCCGAGCGCCGCCCCGGCTGAGCGCCGGGGCGGCGCCCGGCCTCACCGCGCGGGCTTGCCGTAGTCCACCGGCAGGGCCTGCAGCTTGTCCCACGGGAAGTTCCGCATGACCTCGTAGTGCGGCTTGCCCCGCATGAGCTCCGGCCACGGGTCGACGCCGGTGGCGGCCTTGACGGCCGTCCCGCTCTCCGCGGTCAGGGCCACCGCGCCGGCCTTGTCGGTGACGATGAAGCCGTGCTTCTGCGCCGCGCGGGCGACCATCCTCCCGATCGGGGTCAGACCCTTGAGAGCCTCCACGTCCACGGAGGGGTCGAGGCGGAACCGCAGCCCCTCGGGGATCGCGTCGGGGTCCTTGGAGAACCCGTCGCTGCGCTGCGCCGGCCAGCTGAACGTCTTCCACGTCGCGGGGTAGACGATCTGCAGGGACAGGGCGTGGTCGATGGACCCCGCCTGCACGTCCTTGATGCTGATCGCCCCGGCGCTGAAGGACAGGCCGGTGGCCGAGGAGCCGAAGCTGCCGGAGAAGAACCCGGGGCTGGTGGAGACCCGGTCGATGCGCCCGCCCCAGCACGCCTGCCAGCGCCCGTCGACCTTCTTGGCGCGCCAGAACTCCCACAGCTGGTCCGTCGAGGGCGAGTACACCGTCAGCTGCCCGTCGCTGCCGCGGGCCGGGACGGCGTCGGCGGGGATCGGGACGGCCGTGAACTGCCCGCCCGGGCCGTACAGGCCCGCAGGCAGGTAGCCCTTCCGCTGGCAGTCGTCGAACGCCACGTCCGTGCGCGGCTGCGCAGCGCCCACGGTGTAGAAGCTGGTGCTGTAGTTGCTGACGTTGAACGCCGCGACACCGTTGTAGAGGGACGTCACCTGCTTCGTGAGGTCGGCGACCATGACCTGGGACCTCGGGTGCACCGGGGCCTTGCGCACGTCGGTCCTCCAGACGCTGGTGGCGCCGAAGACGCCGCCGCGCGGGCGGGTCGGGTCGACGGTCGTCTGCATCCGCGTGGCGGCCACGGCTCGCTCGCCGCGCGCCACGGCCGGCGCGTCAGCCACGGCCGCCGAGGGAGCGGCGAGCGTCGCGAACGTCACGGCGGTGAGCGTGGTGGCGAGGGCGGCGAGGGGGCGGCGGGTGCGCACGGGAGTCTCCAGGGTCGGTGCTGTTCGTCTCCCTGGAGTGATCGGGACGCCGCTAGCCGCGCTCGCGCACCGGGTGCCCGGTCCGGCGGCGGGTCCACCCGGGCGGCGCAGGCGCCGGCCCGCACCGGGCACGCGGTGTGCCCGGCGGCCGGGTGCGCGGGGCAGTGGGGCGACCCCCGGACGGCGCAGCGCGTGAGCGGTCGCTGCCGGTGAGCGGGAGGGGGGCCGCGGTACCCCGTCCGGAGCAGGCCCCGCGGCCCGGCGGTCGCCCAGCGTCGGCGTCCGTGCGCAGCGGCCCACGTGGTGTGACGACCCTCATGCCATCGGCCGATCCCGACCGGACTTGAGGTGGTGCGGGCGCACGTATCGTGAGACCCGCCCGCAGTCCACGACCGGAGGAGTCCGCCACCGTGACGGCAGCAGGCGACCGCACCCCGGGTCCTGCCCGGGACCCCGCCCGCGCGCCGCGCCGGCGGTGGCTCGTCGTGGCGCTCGCCGCCCTCGCGGCCCTCGCCGTGGCGGCCGTCCTCCTCCTGCAGCGGCCGGGGGACGAGGGGCCGGAGGAGCTGCCGCCCGTGGCCGGGGAGTACCCCTTCGGCGACGGCAGCGTCTGGCGCCAGGACGTGCGCGACGCGCCCCTGCACGAGGACTCGGCCGCGATGGTCGAGCACCTCGTGGGGCAGGTGGAGGCCCACTACGGCGGGGTCGCCGCGTTCAACGTCAGCAACTACTCGACGGCGTTCTACACCGTCGACGCCGACCAGCCGCGCGTGGACGTCGCCTTCGACGACTGCCAGGGCAAGGGGTACACGCCCGACGGCCTGCGCGGCCCCGACGGGCAGTTCGCGAACGTGCCGGTCCCCGACGACGCCGTGCCCGCGCGCGGCGCGGACGGGCAGCTCACGGTCTGGTCGCCGGAGACCGACCAGCTGTGGGAGTTCTGGCGCGCCGAGCGGGTCGACGGCGAGTGGCGGGCGTGCTGGGGCGGGCGCATCGACGACGTGTCGACCAACCCGGGCTTCTTCTCCGGCGGGTTCGGTTCCAGCGCCAGCGGTCTGGCGATCTCCGGCGGGATGGTGCGGCTGGACGACGTGCGCGCCGGCCGGATCGAGCACACCTTGGCCCTGCAGGTCGTCGAGCCGAAGGAGTGGGACGAGTTCAGCTGGCCCGCACAGCGCAGCGACGGCTTCAGCACCGACGAGCACGCCCTGCCGGAGGGTCAGCGGCTGCGGCTGGACCCCGACCTGGACCTCGACGCCCTCGACCTGCACCC
Source organism: Kineococcus haloalkalitolerans (assembly GCF_050871905.1). NCBI lineage: Bacteria > Bacillati > Actinomycetota > Actinomycetes > Kineosporiales > Kineosporiaceae > Kineococcus > Kineococcus haloalkalitolerans. Next base: position 28,749 of record NZ_JBJLSH010000025.1, on the reverse strand, counting down.
GGTGGCGCGGATGGTCGCCGAGGCGGCGCAGCGCTACGGGTTCCTCGTCGTCGACAAGGCCGGGTCGGTCGCGGTCAGCGCGGAGACCGGGCAGGTCACCGACGGGGAGGTGAACCCCTGGGACGAGCTCCTGGACGGCACGCCCCACTACGAGGTGATGGCCGGGTTCCCGTGGGGCGAGCTGCAGGTCCTGCCGACGGACTACGGGAAGCCGTAGCCGCCGACGCCCCGCCGGGCCCGGGCGGCCGCTTCCGCGACCCCGGCGGCCTCCTCGACCGCCGCCTCGACCTCGACGCGGTCCAGGACGGGCGGCGGGACGGCGGCGGCCACGGCCTCCGGCACCTGGTCGCCGGGTCGGCGGCGCTTGACGACCCGCGCGGGGTTGCCGGCCACGACCGTCCACGGCGGCACGTCGGAGACCACGACGGAACCGGCGCCGACGATGCTGCCGGTGCCGATGCGGCGTCCCGGCAGCACGATGCACCCCGCGCCGATCCACACGTCGTCCTCGACGACGATGGGCCGGTCCTCGCGGAACCCCTGGGTGTTCATCGGCACGTCGACGCGGCTGGTCTCGTGGGCCGAGGCCAGGAGGACGCAGCGCGGGCCCATCATCACGTCGCGGCCGATGTGCACGGGGCCGATCACCAGCGCGTCCATGCCGATGTCGGAGCGGTCGCCGACCCGCACGCCCTTGCCGGAACCGAACCAGGCGCCGTGCTCGACGTTGACGTCCTCACCGCACTCGTCGAGCATCCAGCGCGCGCTGAGCGCGCGGGCCCGACGAGCCAGCCGGCCGCCGGGCCGCGGCGACCAGGGCAGGTGGCGGCTGATGCCCAGGTAGGCCGCCGCCGCGGCCAGGCGCTGGGCGCGGCGGGCCGTCAGCGCGGAGCCGGCCGCCGGTCCCGGAGGCTCCTCAGGCGCCGGCCGGGCCCCGTCGCCCGGCCGTGCTCCCGCGTCGACGCTCATGGCCGGCTCCTTCCGACAGGTAGGGGGTCAGGGCGATCCCGGCCAGCAGCCACGTGAGCGTGTTGGGCAGCGGGTACGGGACCGGGCTGAGCATGAGGGTGACCGACCAGACCGCGGTCATGCCCGTCGAGACGTGTCGCCACTCCAGCAGTTCCGGGTCGTCGAAGCGCCGCTGCACCGCGGCGCGCCACGGGCCGAGGAGGACGCACGCGACGAACAGCGCGGCGCCGGGGAGCCCGAGCTCGGCGGCCCGGGACAGCACGACGTTGTGGACCTCGATCGCCACGTTGGTGATCGGGTAGTCGTCGGCCTGGCGGACCCACTGCGGGGACTCGTCGAGGAACTTCATCCACCCGACACCCGTCAGCGGTTCATGCTCGACGATCCGCAGCGCCGCGGCGTTGGTGTTGTACCGGTCGAGCACGGAGCGGGTCGTGCCCGCGCGCTCGTCCACCGCCGACCGCAGCCCCGGGACGGTGGCGAACAGGACGACGACGAGGACGGCGCCGGCCAGCAGCGCGCCGGGGATGAAGCGCCGCAGCCGCCGGTCCACGACCATGACCACCAGCACGCCCAGGACGAGGCCGACCCACACCGAGCGGGTCAGCGACATGAGGACACCGCCGCCGGCGAGGGCGACGACGAGCGCGGACAGCGCCCGCCACGCCCCGCGGAACCGGACGACGGCCAGCCCGGCGGCGAAGAAGCACGCCGCGCACGCCATCCCCATCGCCTCCGAGGCCGCGAACGGCCCGCGCGCGCGGCCGAACTGGATGCCGACGCTCGAGTCGCCGATGTAGGACGGGAAGACCAGCGACCACAGGCGCAGCGTCTCCAGCACGGCCGTGACGCCGAGGTAGAGCCCCAGCAGGACGAGCGTCTTGAGCAGCAGCGCCCGGCGGGCGGCCGTGGAGAACACCACGGGCGCCACGCAGAACACCACGAACGGCACGACGATCCGGTCCAGGAGCGCGAACAGCCCGTAGCTGCTGGTCAGGGTGCCCACCGAGGCGGCGGACAGGGTGGCGACGGCGACCAGGCCGGCGACGGCGAGGTGGACCGGGCGCAGCAGCAGGCGCCGCTGCTGCCACGCCCACGGGTCCAGCAGCAGCAGGACGACGCCGCCGGCGAAGGCGATGCGGTCCAGGCCGAGGGGGACGCCGAGGCGGTCCCAGTGGCCGGAGAAGATGTTGAAGACGATGGTCGCGAGGAAGCACCACACGTAGGCGGGAGCGTGGCGCTCCCCGTCCGCCGTCGCGGCGCCGACCGCTCCCCGGTCCCCGGCGGGGCGGGTCGCCTCGACGCTCACCGCGCGGAGGTGGGAGACACGTCGTCTGCGTGCCGCCGGTCCCGGTCGACGTCGATCGTCGCGCCCCCGGGCGCCTCGCCGGCGGCGTCGGCGCTCCGGCGGGCGCGGCGCCGGTCCGCCCACGTCGCCAGCAGGAGGGCGAGCAGCCCGCCCAGGCCGGCGCCGGCCAGCACGTTGCGCTGCAGGGTGCTGCTGCGGTCGTCGCGGGACACCTGCGCCTCCCGCACGACGCTGAGCCCGGAGGCCGACGGGGTGTTGCTGACCGCGTTGCGGTAGCGGGAGCTCAGCGCCTGCTGCTGCACCTCGAGCACGTCGAGGGCGGCGGCGCTCTCCTGGGCGGCCAGGCGCGCGGCCTCGACCTGCGCGGGTGCGGCGCCGGTCGCCTGGGCCTCGGCGAGCGCGCCCTCGGCCTGCGCGGCGGCCTGGCGGGCCCGCTCGACCTCGGCCGTCAGGTCGCGGTACTGCTGGAGCAGGGCGTCGGGCGCACCGGTGTTGGCGGAGTTGACCTGGTCGACCAGCTGCTGGGCGACGGCCTGGGCGGCCTGGGTGGCGGTGTCGGCGCCCGTCGCGTCGACCTCCACGACGATGACGCTGGAGCCGGCGATGGGGGATGCGGAGACCCGCTCCACCTCGTCGGCGCGCTCGCCGAGGACGGGCGCGAGGTCGCCCTGCGCCTGCCGGTCGTTGACGTAGCGGGCGATGTCGGAGGCCAGCTGGTTGGCGGCGACGGAGTAGCCGGCGACGATGCGGGCGTCCAGGCTCTGGCTGCCGACGGCGACGCGCGCCTCGCCGGTGTAGGTGGCGGGGGTGGCGAGGGCGAGGCCCGCACCGGCCAGCGCGCCGCCGACGACGAGGGCCGCGGCGAGCTTCCAGCGCCGCGCGAGGGCCGTGAGGGGACTCACGGGGGTGTTGGCGTCCTGGGCCACGAGGCTCTGCTCCATCTGGTTCGGCGAGGGCTCCTGTAGTCGGATCGGGGCAGACAGTACCCGCGCCGGGCCGTCCCGGTCGCCGCTCGGCGACGAACAGCCACAGACCCATCACGTCCCGTCGCCACCAGATGCGCGAGCACCCCGGTGCGGTGACGGAATGTCACCGCACCGGGGTGCTCGGGACGGGTGGGAGCTCAGGGGAGCAGCTTGGCGTCGGCCCAGTCGGCGTGGTCCCCGGCGGAGCTGCCGTCGCCGTTGGTCACCACGAGGCGGACCTCACCGGCGCCGGCGACGTCGACCGTGAGGGTCTTGGCGGCCTGCCCGCCCCGCAGCAGGCCGCTGTCCGCGAGCTTGGTCGTGCCCCGCCAGACCTGGAAGACGACCGAGCCCTGCGTGCCGACCTCGGCGTCCACACCGACCTGGGCGGTGAACGTGCGCGCCGCGCCGACCGGCACGACGACCTCGCTGGCCGCGTGCACGCCCAGACCCTTGGCGTACTTGACCCCCGCGATGGTCAGCGTCCGCCCGTCGCCGGCGGCCAGCTCGCCGTTGCTGCGGTCCTTCTCCACCGGACCCCAGCCGTTCTTCACGACGCGGTAGGCGGTGTCCGACACGTACGTGGGCGTGGCGGTGGGCGTGGCGGTGGGCGTGGCGGTGGGCGTGGCGGTGGGCGTGGCGGTGGGCGTGGCGGTGGGCGTGGCGGTGGGCGTGGCGGTGGGCGTGGCGGTGGGCGTGGCGGTGGGCGTGGGCGCCGGCGTGGCCGGCGCCGTGACCTTCGGGGTCAGCAGCTTGGCGTCGGCCCAGTCGGCGTGGTCACCCGTCGTGCTGCCGTCGCCGTTGGTCACCACGAGGCGGATCTCGCCCGCCCCCCGCACGTCGGCCGTCAGGGTCCGGGCGGCCTGGCCCCCCTTCAGGAGGCCGCTGTCGGCCAGCTTGGTGCCGCCGCGCCACACCTGGAACACCACCGAGCCCTTGGTGCCGACCTCGGCGTCGACGCCGACCTGCGTGGTGAAGACGGTGGCGTCACCGACGGGGACCAGGACCTCGCTGGAGGCGTGGACGCCGAGGCCCTTCGCGTACGTGGTGCCCGCGATCTTGAGGACCTTGCCGTCACCCGCGGCCGACTCACCGTTGCTGCGGTCCTTCTCGACCGGGCCCCACCCGTTCTTGACCGTGCGGTACGCCGTGTCGGAGGCGTAGCGCACGTCGTAGCCGGTGGTGTCCAGCGGGCCGGTGCCCGGGTCCCCGGAGGACACCGGGGCCGGCTTGGCCCAGTCCTTGGGCAGCGCCTGCAGCTTCTCCCACGGGAAGCCCTTCATGACCGAGTAGCTGGGCGTGCTGCCCAGCAGCGCCTTCCACGGGTCGACGCCCGTGGCGTTGATCGAGGCCTCCGGGCTCTCGGCCACCACGGCGGTGCAGCCGGCCTTGTCCGTGACGACGAACCCGTACCTCTGCGCGGCCCGGGCCACCATCTTGGCGACGGGGTGCATCGGCAGCGCGTCGACGTCGACCGAGGGGTCCAGGCGCAGGCGGGTGCCCTCGGGCACGCGGTCCGCGGCGGTGTCGAAGCCGTCGCTGCGCTGGGCGGGGTAGCTCCACTCCGAGGCCTTGCCGGGCATGGGCAGGTGCAGGGCGAGGGCGTGGTCGATGACACCGGACTGGACGTCCTTGATGCCGATCGTCCCGCCGGCCAGGGCCAGGCCGCTGGCGCTGGCGCCGAAGCCGTCGTGGAAGAACCCGTCGCTGTGCGAGACGCCGTCGATGCGCCCGCCCCAGCACGCCGACCACACGCCGTCGACCTTCTTGGTGACCCAGAACTCCCACAGCTGGTCGGTGTCGGGCGAGTAGACGGTGAGCTGGCTGTCGGTGCCCTTGGCCGGCACGGCGCGGGAGGGGATGGGGACCTGGGTGAACTGGCCGCCCGGGCCGAGGAGGCCGGCGGGCGTGTAGGTCTTGCCCTGGCAGTTGTTCCACTGGACGTCGACCTTCGGCTGGTCGGCGGGGACGGTGTAGAAGCTGGTGCTGTACTGGTAGGCGTTGAACGCGGCGACCCCGTCGTACTGGGCGGCGGTCTGCCGCGCGACGTTGGCGACCATCGCGGCCGAGTTGGCGTGCAGGGGCGCGTTCCGGACGTCGAGCTTCCAGGCGGTGCCGGCGGTGAACACCCCACCGGCGGGCATGCCGTGACCGCTGACCGTCGTGCGCTGCGCGCTGCTGAGGGGTGCGGTGGTGGTGGGCGTGGCAGTCGGCGTGGAGGTGGCTGCGGCGGGTCCCGCCAGCGCGGTGGCCGACAGGGCCACCAGGCCGAGCGAGCAGGCGGCGGCGGTGAGGGCGGTGGCGAGGCGGGAGGGGAGCACGGGGATCTCCAGGTGGGCTGCGGTGTCGGAGCTCACCCATCGGGTCCGCCCGGGACCCGGCTGCAGTCCGGGGCGGGGTTGTCACCCGCCCGCGAGGTTTCACCGGCGGCTGGTCGACACGGCGTGGCGGTGATCGCGGCGGACGGTGCCGCGCTCCTCACCCGGTCGGCGGCGGCGGTGACGGTCGCCCTGCGTGGCCGCTGGCCCGTTCAGGCGACCCGAGTCCGTCACCGCGCGTGAGACGGGCTGCCGGTGGCCGCGGGAGGGGGTGCGGCGGGGATCAGCCGCGGGGTCGAGCGGGGGCTCCGACGAGCTCGCGGCGCACGCGCTCGCACACCTCGACGTCGACGTCCGGGTCGAACTTGCGGGCGAAGAACTTGGGGCTCGCCGCCAGGGCGGGCAGGTCGTCCACCGTGAGGACGGCCGGGCTCAGCCGTCCCGGCGAGCGGGACCAGTCGGTGTGGGTCAGGTGCGGGCGCACCTCGCGCTCGCCCGGCAGCGCGTGCAGCACCGTCTGGAAGAACATCTCGTCCGGCACCGTGGCGTGGCGGAAGAACCGCACGAACCGCGGGGAGCGGTCGACGAAGCCGAGGACGTCCTCGGCGCAGCCGTGCGGCAGCAGCCACCACTGCGAGCCGCCGTACGGGCGCGCGCCGCCGAGGCCGCGGGCGACGTCGCGGCGCGGCAGCCGGGCGAGCACGTGCCGGTTGAGGCGGCTGGCGGCGCGGCTGTCCCGGTCGCGCGGCGCGTAGTGCCAGCGCTCCAGCCGCGACATCGGCTTGCCGCGCTCCTCGGCGGGCATCGGCCAGCTGTTCATGTACACGGCCCCGCTGGCCAGTTCGGCGTGCAGGGCGGGCAGCGGCTTGATGGGGAGGTCCGCGCCGCTGAGCAGCGCGTAGTAGTCGCCGGGGGCGTCGCTGACCGCCTCGCTCAGCGCGGTGGTGGTGGCCGCGACCACCCCGAAGCCGCCCCAGCGGACCTCGTGGCGGCGGGAGGTGAAGCGCACGGCCGGGCCCAGCGCCCGCGTCGCGGCGTGGAACGGGACCGCGTCGACCTTCGCGTCGACGTGGACGACCACGCGGTCCCCGTGGTGCACGAGCAGGTCCGCGAGCGCGGCGAGCTGCTCCGGCTGCCGGTGGGCGAGCACGAGGAAGGTGACCTGCACGCGATGATGCTGGCACAGCGGGTGACGCGTCACACCCAGCTGGGCAGCCACATCCGCCGCTGCCAGGAGGTGTGGGGGATGACCTCGGCCGTGTACACGGGGTGGAAGTACGCGAAGCAGGCCACGCACGCGACGAGGACGGCCCCGGCGACGAGCGCCCCCCACCGGCGCCGGCGCAGAGCGGCCTCGGCCCGCACCCCGGCGCGCAGCGCGGCGCGGGAGGGGTCCGGCCCTAGCACCAGCCCCAGGACGTACGTCAGCGCGAGGACGAGGAACGGCACGAGGACGACGGCGTAGAAGGTGAAGATCGTCCGCTGCTGGTACTGGAACCACGGCAGGTAGGTCGCCGCCACACCCGCCAGCACGGCCCCGGCGCGCCAGTCGCGGGCGAACGCCCAGCGGGCGACGACGACGGCCAGCGCCACCAGGGCCGCCCACCACAGCACGGGGGTCCCGAGCGAGGTGATCGCCGAGGAGCACGTGGACGCGTCGCACCCCTGGCTGCCCTGCTGGACCGTCTCGTAGAAGAACGAGGTGGGCCGGCCCTGCACGAGCCACGACCACGGGTTCGCCGAGTACGGGTGCGGGCTGGAGAGCCCGATGTGGAACCGGTACGCCTCGGCGTGGTAGTGCCACAGGCTGCGCAGCGCGTCCGGCACGAGCGCCGCCGCGCCGGTCGCGGGGTTCTGCTCGCCCCACTGCCGCAGGTACCCGGCGGAGGTGGCGAACCACCCCGACCAGGTCGCCACGTAGACGACGACGGCGACGGGGACGGTGGAGGCGAACGCGGGCACACCGTCCCGCCAGGCGGCGGCCAGGAGCCAGCGCCGGACCCCGACGGCGCGGCGCGCGCCGGCGTCCCACAGCACCGTCATCAGGCCGAAGACGGCCAGCACGTAGATCCCCGACCACTTCACCCCGCAGGCCAGGCCGAGGCTGACGCCCGCGGCCAGCCGCCACCAGCGCACCCCCAGCCGCGGACCCAGACCGTCGGCGCCGTGCTCGGCGACGGCCCGCGCGAGCCGGGCGCGCGCCCGGTCGCGGTCGGCCAGCAGGCAGGCGAAGGCGACGAGCACCCACCACATGAGGAAGACGTCGAGCAGGCTGGTGCGGCTCTGCACGAAGTGCAGGCCGTCCACCGAGACGAGGACGGCCGCGGTGACGCCGAGCAGGGTGGAGCGGAACAGCCGCCGCGCGACGCGGCCCAGCACGAGGATCGACAGGGTGCCCACGAGGGCCGCGGAGAAGCGCCAGCCGAAGGAGCTGTCGACCCCGAAGACCCACTGCCCGAACGCGATCATCCACTTGCCGACCGGCGGGTGGACGACGAAGTCGCCGACGGTGTCGAACACGTCGGGCGTGCCGGCCGTGAAGAGCGCGTCCGGCTCGGCGAGGTCGGGGTCGTTGCGCAGCTCGACGCCGTGCTGCAGCAGCGACCAGCCCTGCTTGACGTAGTACGTCTCGTCGAAGACGAGCTGGTGCGGCCGCCCCAGCTGCCAGAACCGCAGCAGCCCGCCGACCGCGGTGACCAGCAGCAGCGGCAGCCACGCCCGGCGCCAGCCCTCGCCGTCGATCTCGGAGGGCCCGCCCAGCAGGCGGGCCCGCAGGGCCCGCTCGTCGCCGCGGCGGACGGCGGCGCCCGGGGACGTGCCCGGGGACGTCGGCGAGGCGGTCACGCAGCGTCCCCGGTGCTCACGATCACGGGGTCATCGTAGGTGGGCGGGTGCGGTCGACGGCGGGCGCGCGCGGTGGGGGAGCATCGCGGGGTGGACACGACCGAGGAACCCGGGACCACCGACGCGGCACCTGCCGCCGGGGACGCCGGCGGGCGCCTGGTCCTCGCGGGCACCCCCATCGGGAACGTCGGCGACGCCTCCCCGCGCCTGCGCGAGCTGCTCGCGACGGCCGACGTCGTCGCCGCCGAGGACACCCGCCGCCTGCACCGGTTGTGCTCCGCGCTCGGCGTGGCACCGGCCGGGCGGGTCGTCAGCTACCACGAGCACAACGAGCGCTCCCGAGCCGGCGACCTGGCGGACGCGGTCGCGGCCGGGAGCACCGTGCTCCTCGTGACCGACGCGGGGATGCCGTCGGTGTCCGACCCCGGCTACCGCGTGGTGGTGGCCTGCGTGGAGCGGGACCTGCGCGTGACGGCCGTGCCGGGACCCTCGGCGGTCCTCGCGGCGCTCGCCGTCTCGGGCCTGCCCAGCGACCGCTTCACCTTCGAGGGCTTCGCGCCCCGCAAGCCGGGGGAGCGGGCCCGCGCCTTCGCCGCCCTGGCGGACGAGCGGCGCACGGTGGTGCTCTTCGAGTCCCCGCACCGCACGGCCGCCACCCTGGCGGCGCTGGCCGAGGCCCTGGGCGGCGACCGGCCGGCGGCCGTGTGCCGGGAGCTGACGAAGACCTACGAGGAGGTCGTGCGCGGTCCGCTGGCCGACCTGGCTGCGTGGGCGGCCGGGCGCGAGGTGCGCGGGGAGGTGTGCCTCGTCGTCGCCGGGAGCGCGGGCCCGCGGGTCCGCGGGGTCGCGGAGCTCGTCGCGGACGCGGAGGAGCTGACGGCACGCGGCGCGCGGCTGAAGGACGCCTGCGCCGAGGTGGCGGACGCGGCGGGCGCGTCGCGGCGGGACCTGTACGAGGCCGTGCTCGCGGCCCGCCGCGCCGCCGGGAGCGGTGCTGCGCCTCCGTCCGCGTGACCCGGGACCTCCGGCACCCGCTGCTATGGTTCGGCACGGTCGGTAGCGAGGACGGCTGATCTCGCCCGGGACCGGTCGTGGGATCGGCGCGGGACGGGCGGAGGTCGACGCGATCGTGTCCAGCGGAGTGCGGAGGACCGCCCGCGAGGAGCGGGGAGACCTGGCCCTCCAACGTCGCAAGGTCGAGGCCGTCGGGGCGCACAGCGCGCGCGGCGTGGCCTGGACGCTGGGCGGCCAGTGGGGCCTGCAGGCAGTGCGCATGGTCAGCATCGTCGTGCTGGCGCGGCTGCTGACGCCCGACGACTACGGCCTCATGGCGATGGCGTGGGTGATCACCGGGTTCGTCAGCACGGTCGGCAGCCTGGGGCTGTCCGAGGCCGTGGTGCAGCGCGCGAAGGTCACGCACGCCCAGGCGAGCACCCTGTTCTGGCTGAACATCGCCCTCGGAGCGGTGCTCATGCTGCTCGTGGCGGCCAGCGCCCCGCTGCTGGCGATGTTCTACGGGCGGCAGGAGCTCGTCGCCGTCACGATCGTCCTGTCCACCACGTTCCTGCTGGGGGCGCTGACGGTGCAGCACCAGGCTGTCCTGCTGCGGCGCCTGCAGTTCCGCACCCTCGCGCTGCGCAACTTCGCCGGTGGGGTGACCGAGATCGCGGTCTCGATCGTGGCGGCGCTGATGGGCGCCGGGTACTGGTCGCTGGTGTACGGCCAGCTCGCGGGCGTGGTGCTCAACGTCGTGGTGCTGTGGAGCGCGGTGGACTGGCGCCCCGGCCTGCCGCGGCGGCGCTCCGGCGTCCGCTCGTTCGTGTCCTTCGGCGGCGGCATCTCCACCTTCCGCGTGCTGGACTACGCCTCGCGCAACGCCGACAACCTGCTCATCGGCCGCTTCCTGGGCGGCGAGGCCCTCGGCCTCTACACGCGCGGCTACGGCCTGCTCATGGCGCCGCTCGCGCAGATCCACGGTCCGGTCGCGAACGTCGTCCGGCCCACCATGGCGGCCCTGTGGCCCGAACCGGAGCGCTACCGGCGCTACTACCTGTCCGCGCTGTCCGGGTTGTGCTTCGTGGTGGCGCCGGTGGTGGTGCTGCTGGCCGTGCTGGCCGACCCGGTGGTGCTCGTGCTGCTGGGACCCGACTGGTCGCAGTCGGCGGACGTGTTCCGGTGGCTGTCGGTCGCGGGGTTGCTGCAGGTGGTCGGGTTCACGAACGGCTGGCTGTACGCGACGTCGGGCCGCTCCTGGGCGATGGCCCGCTGGGCGCTGGTGAGCCGGCCCGTGCTGATCCTGTCGTTCGTGGCAGGCCTGCCCTGGGGCATCACCGGTGTGGCGATGGCGTACGCGCTCTCGCAGCTGGTCCTCACGCCGCTGGGCATCGCGCGCGCCGGGCGCGGCACGCCCGTCTCCCTGCGCGACGTGCTCGGCGTGGCCTGGCGCCCGGGGGTCGTGGCGGCGGGCGCGGGCCTGACCGCGGCGGGTTCCTGGTGGCTGGTCTCCGGCAGCGCCCCCTTCGTGCAGCTGCTCGCGGGCGGTCTACCGGGCGCGCTCGTGGCGGTGCTGCTCGTCCTCGTGTGGCCGTCGGCCCGCCGCGAGATCACCACCCTCGTGCGGTCCGTCCGCAAGAAGCCCGCCGCTGTCTGAGGACCCCCCTGTGGGCTCGCGCGAGCACGGCGGGTACAGCTCGGTTGACAGTCGGTGAGGCGTTTCCCCAAGCTACGGCCGTGAACCCCCTCGAGAACGTGGAAGCCGCCCCGGACGTGTCCGTGGTCATCCCCACCCGCAACGGCGCCCGCACGCTGCCCGTGCAGCTCGACGCCCTCGCGCGCCAGCGGACCAGCCGCCGCTTCGAGGTGATCGTCGCGGACAACGGGAGCACCGACGGCACCCGCGAGCTCGTGGAGGAGTACGCCCGCGAGCACCCGTGGCTGCGGTGGGTCGACGCGAGCGCCCGGACCGGTTCCAACGTGGCCCGCAACATCGGCACGGCCGCGGCGCGCGCGGAGTCCGTGCTGCTGTGCGACTCCGACGACGAGGTCGCCGATGACTGGCTGGAGCACCTGGCCCGCGCGCTGGAGACCGCCGACGGGGTCGGTGGCCGGCTGGAGCGGGAGAAGCTGAACACCGAGTACGCCGCCCGGTGGGGAACCCCCGGGGGGCAGACGGGGATCACCCGGCAGCTCGGCTTCCTGCCGCGCCCGGTCGGGGCGAACGCCGGGTACCGCAAGTCGGTGTGGGAGGAGCTGGGCGGTTTCGACGAGGACTACGTCCGCGGCGGGACCGAGACGGAGTTCTACTGGCGCCTGCAACTGGCCGGCCACACGCTCGTCGACGTGCCCGAGGCCGTCGTGCACTACCGGATGCGCCCGGACCTGAGGACGTCGGTGCGCCAGATGTACATCTGGGGTCGGCAGTCCCCGATGCTGTACCGCGACTTCCGGGCCCACGGCCTGAGGTTCGACCCGCGGGACCTGCTGCGCCGCTGGAAGGGCTTCCTGCGGATGGTGCGCTACAGCTACCGCGGCGACGTCGAGCGGCTGCAGGTGCTGCGGCACGGCGGGTACCTCCTGGGCCGCCTGGTCGGCAGCGTGAAGTACCGCGTCGTCTTCCCCTGAGCCGGTCCCGCCGGCAGCGGACCGGGCGCGCGGGACCGCGCGACCGGTGGCGTCCGTCCAGCCTGTGCCGCGAGCGGTTCAGCGGCCGGCGTCGGCGCGCTCGCCCGGTGCGCCCGGTTGCGCGGGCACGCAGGTGGTCCGCGCTGCCGTCCCCGTCCCGGCGGTCCGCCACGGTGCGCCGAGCGCCCCCGGCACGCGCCGCAGGGGGCGGGTGAGGAGCACCGCCAGCGCCAGCGCGGTCACCACCAGGGCGGGGACCGCCAGCCACGAGACCAGGACACCAGCGCCACCACCCGCCGCGACGAGGTCCGCCGCCCCGGTGACGGCCAGGACCGCCACGAGGCAGCCGAGGACCACCTCGTGCAGCACGTAGACGCCCAGGGTGTCCCGGCCCAGCCGCGCGAGCGCCCGCCCGGGAGCGGTGGGCGCCAGCCGCCCCGCGACGGCCAGGCCGGCGACGACCCCGGCCGCGCCCAGCAGCAGCGCGACGCCGGGGACCGTCAGCAGCTGGGCGCGGGCCGCCAGCAGCGCGACCGCGCCGACGGTCAGGAGCAGCCCGCCCGCGGCGACCGTGCCGCTGCACCGCTGCACGAGGACCGGCGCCCACCGCTCGGCCCGCGTCCCGGCGGCGAAGAACACGAACAGGCTCGCCACGTTGAACCACACGAAGCTGCGCACCTCCAGCGCTCCGGTGTGCGCGCCCGCGGCGGTCCCGACGGCGACGACGACGGCGCCCGGCAGCAGCACCGCGGTCGGCACCCTGCGCAGCAGCCGGGCCGCGACGACGAAGAGGGCGAGCGCCAGCAGGTACCAGGCGGCGTTGTGCGGCAGCCACACCGTGCTCTCCAGCCAGCGCCGGACACCGTCCGGGGGGCTCTCGCGCTGGTACGGGACGACGGAGAAGACGGCGTAGGCCACGCTCGCCCACAGCAGGTACAGCCACAGGTGGGTGCCGACCCGCCCGCGCACCAGGACCGGCCAGGGCCGGTGGACGGCGCGGGCGGCCAGCAGCCCGGACAGGAAGAAGAACAGGGGCATCCGCACCGCGCCCGCCGCCCCGACCAGCTGTCCCCACGCGCTGGCGGCGAGCCCGGAGGTGAGCTCACCCGCGTCCGCGAACAGGAAGGCGTGGTAGACGACGACGAGGAGCAGGGCGGCTCCGCGCGCCGTGTCGACCCAGCCGAGGCGTGCGGTGGCGGGCAAGGGCGTCTCCAGGTGGGTACGGCGTCGGTGGCCCGCCGCAGCTGCGACGGGAGCGGCGTGCGCGGCCCCTGGGGCTCGCGTGACGGTCGGTGGTCGCGGCGGACCTTACCCGCGCGACCCGGCGAGTCCCGACCAGCGGTGACGTCCCGCTACGCGCGGTCGACCGGCCCTGGCAGGGTGTCAGCGCGCGGCGCTCCGTCGCGCGCGGGGAGGAGGCGCGCGTGGGCGCGTGGACGTCGGCGGCCCGCAGGGCCGCCCGGGTGGGCGTGCAGCAGGCGGTGGCGGCCGTGCGCCGGCCCGAGGGGCTCGACCGCTACCGGCCGCCCGGCGCCCGCCGCCGCTACCGCGCGCTGGCCGTCGCCGACGTCGACCTGGACGCGCGCACCGCGGTGCTGCGCCCGGCGCTGACCCCGCCGGAGCACCCGCCGGAGGGCGTGCACGCCCTGGTCTGGTTCCACGGCGTGCCCGTCGGCGACCTGACCGTCCCCGGCGACCCGGACGTCGTGCTGCCCGGCCTGCCCGCGCGCGCGGCCCGTGAGCTGGAGCACGCCGTCCTGGACCACCTGCTGCTGGACGCGCTGCGCGTGCCCGGCGGGGTGCGCCGCGCCGCCCGCGAGGGGCTGGACCCGGCCGCCCCGGCCCGGGAGTGCCCGCGCCTGCGGGCCGCCGAGGACGCCGACACCCGCGCGCTGACGGTCGCGGTGTGCACCCGCGACCGCCCCGAGGACCTGCGCCGCTGCCTGGAGGCGGTCGCGCGCCTGGCCGACCCGGTCGCGGAGGTCCTCGTCGTCGACAACGCCTCCCGCGACGGGCGCACGCGCGCCGTCGCCGAGGAGTTCGGCGCCCGCTGCGTGCGCGAACCGCGCGCCGGGCTGGACGTGGCGCGCAACCGGGCGCTGCTGGAGGCCCGCACCCCCCTGGTGGCCTTCGCCGACGACGACGTGCTCGTGCACCCGCGCTGGGCGCGCGCCACCGTCCGGGCGTTCGCCGAGGAGCCGGCCGCCCTCGTCGTGACGGGCCTGGTCGCCCCGGCGGAGTTCGCCACCCCGGCGCAGGTGCTCTTCGAGGCCGTCGGCGGCTTCGGCCGCGGCTACCGCGAGCGCTGGTTCTCCGTCGCCGTCGGGGACGGGCAGGTCGCCGCCCGCGCCCACCCCGGCACCGGCGACCTCGGCACCGGCGCCAGCACCGCCGTGCGCCGCGAGGAGGTCCTGGCCCTCGGCGGGTTCGACCCGGCCCTGGACGTGGGCACCGCGACCGGCGGCGGCGGCGACCTGGAGATGTACTTCCGGGTGCTGGCCGCGGGCGGGCTGTGCGTGTACGACCCGGCCGTGGTGGTCCTGCACCGGCACCGCGCCTCGCTGGAGCAGCTGCGGCGGCAGCTGCGCGGCAACGGCACCGGCGCCTTCTCGATCTTCGCGGGGGCCGGTGGCAACTACGGCCGCGTCCAGGCGCGGGACATGGCGCTGTCCTCCACCGCCTGGTTCGCCAAGTACCACGGCCGCGCCCACCTGCGCAGCCTCGTGTGGCCGCAGCTGTACCCGCCGCAGCTGGTGCGCGCCGACTCGCGCGGGGCCCTGGACGCCGTGGCCGGGCGCTACTACCGGCGCGCGCAGCGCGAGGCCGCCGAGCGGGCCGCCGCGCACCCCGGCGAGCCGACCGCCGGGCCGCTGGTCCACCGGCCCGCGAGCGCCCGCCCGCCGCGCCGCGCCGACCCGGTCCTCGACGTCGACGTGCTGCGCCGGGTGCTCGTCCCGGCGGGGACCGCCCCGGACGCCGTGGTCGTGCCCCCGGTCGCGGGCGCCCGGCGGCTGCGGGTGCGGCTGCTGCGCGACGGGCTGCCGCAGACCGTGCTCACCGTGCGCGCGGGCGGCAGCGACGTGTCCGCGGCGCGGCTGGCCCGCGAGGTCGTCGACCACCTCGGCCCCGCGCTGCTGGCGCCCGGCACCTCCTGGCAGGAGCTGCACGCCGCGGCCGTCGCGGGCGGCCCGGCCCCGCTGACCGCCGCCCTGGCGGCCGCGGTGCGCCGCGAGCCGTCCCGGCTGGACCCGGGCGCGCGGGTCGACGTGCTGCTGGCCACCCGCGAGCGCCCCCGGCAGCTGCGCCGGGCGCTCGCGGCGCTCCTCGAGGAGCCGTCGCGGCCGCTGCGCGTCGTCCTCGTCGACAACTCGCCCGACCCGGCCGCCACCCGCACCGCGGCCGGCGGCGACCCCCGCGTCCTCATCGTCCACGAGCCGTGGCCGGGCCTGTCCGCGGCCCGCAACGCCGGGCTGGCGCACCTGTCCGGCGACGTCGTCGTCCTCGTCGACGACGACGTCGCCGTCACGCCCGGCTGGCTGGAGGAGCTGCTGGCGCCCTTCGCCGACCCGTCGGTGGGGCTGGTGACCGGTGCCGTCCTGCCCGCGGACCTGCGGGCGCTGGACCCGCAGCTGTTCGAGGACTACGGCGGCCTGGACCGCGGCCCGCACCGGCACGTCTACGACCGCCGGTGGCTGGAGGGCCACCGCGGGCCGGCGCCGACCTGGCGGATCGGCGCCACCGCCAACGCCGCGGTGCGCCGCGACGTGCTGGCCGGCGTGGGCCCCTTCGACGAGGTGCTGGGCGCCGGCCGCCCGGCGGGGGTGGGGGAGGACACCGAGCTGTTCCACCGGGTGCTGCGCGCCGGGCACCGCGTCGTGCACCAGCCGACCGCGGTGGTCCTGCACGAGCACCGCGCCGACCGCGCCGGCCTGCTGGCGCAGCTGCGCGCCTACTCGGCCGGGCACGTCGCCTACCACCTGCAGGTCGCCGCCCGGCACGGCGACGTGCGCGGGCTGGGCCGCCTGGCGTGGGGGCTGCCGCGCGACCTGGCGCGCCGGGCCGCGGCCACCGCCTGGAGCGACGACGACGCCCCGCGGGACGTGCTGGCCGCGCAGGTCCGCGGGACGGCGGCCGGCCCGGGCGCCTGGTGGCGCTCGCGGAACGAGGTGCGGGAGGCCGGGCGCGCGCCGGTCGACGACTGAGGTGACCGGGGGCTCGGCGGCGGTGCCCCGTCTTTGACACCCGGTGAGGGGGCGGCACAGACTGCGACCACTCGACGGCGAGCGTCCCGCCCGCCACCTCCGAGGAGCACCTCGTGCCGACCACCCCCCTCGCCGCGGCCGGCCGGCCCGCGCCCGCCCGCGGGCGCGACGCGCGCGTGGAGACGCTGCGGGGCCTGGCCTGCGTCCTGCTGGTGGCCTACCACGTGCGCGGCGGCACCCCCGCCGACGGCTTGCAGCTGGCCGCCGACGACCCGTGGTCGCGCGCGGTCTCGGCCTTCGACCACCTGCGGATGCCGCTGTTCACGTTCCTGTCCGGGGTGGTCTACGCGTACCGGCCCGTGCGCCAGGGGCTGGGGCGCTTCGTGCGCGGCAAGGCCCGGCGCCTGCTCGTGCCGATGCTCGTCGTCGGCACGGCGTTCGCGCTGTTCCGCGAGGCCCTCTTCGCGGCCGGTGCCGCCAACAGCGGTGCGGGGACGCCCTGGTACCTGTGGCACGTCCTGCCGGTGGCGCACTTCTGGTTCCTCGAGGCCGTCTTCTGGATCTTCGTGCTGGTCGGCGTCCTCGACGTCGCGGGGCGCCTGGCCCGCCCGGCGGTCGTGGCCGCGCTCGTGGTGGCGGCCGTCGCCGCCGACGTGCTCGTGCCGTTCGGCGTGGACCCGCTGGGGCTGCGCAGCGCCCTGTTCCTGCTGCCGTTCTTCCTCACCGGCCTGGCCGCGCAGCGCTTCTCCCTGACCACCGCTCCGCTCGCCCTGCGCGCCGGCGTCGTGCTGGTCGCCCTCGCCCTGGCGGCGTGGGTGCTGCTGGGGCTGCTCGGTGTCGTGGACCCGGTGCCCTCGCGGCGCGACCCGGTGGGGGCGGCGGTCGGCCTCAGCGCCTGCCTGGCGCTGCTGCTCGTGCCGTGGCGGGTGCGCCCGCTGGTGGCCCTGGGCGCCTTCTCCTTCACGATCTACACCACGCACGTGTTCGGGACCTCGGCCGCGCGCGTCGTCCTGGAGCGCCTGGGCGTGGAGTCGGTACCGCTGCACCTGCTGCTGGGCGTCCTGGCCGGGCTGGCCGTGGGCGTCCTCGTCGAGCTGGTGGCCCGCCGCTGGGCGCTGACCCGCACCCTCGTCCTGGGGCAGCGCAGGCGCCCGGGCGCCGGCGCGCGGACGGGCGCGGGGACGGCAGCGGGGCGGGTGCCCGACGGCACCCGCCCCGCTGACCGGCCGGCCCCGCCCCGCGACGGGGCCGGCGACGGCGTCAGTGCTGGACGGCCTTCTCCGCCCCGGCGCCGGTGAGGGAGCGCACCTCCATCTCGGCGGCGCGCTTCTCGTTGCCGCGCTCCTTGCCGAGCACGGAACCCAGCCAGCCCAGGAAGAAGGCCAGCGGGATCGTCACCAGGCCCGGGTTCTCCAGCGGGAACCACGAGAAGTCGACCGAGGTGTCCCGGATGACCGACAGGCTCGCGCCGGTGTTGGGGTCGACCTTGCCGGAGACGACGGGGGAGAACGCGATGAGCACCAGGCAGGAGATCAGCCCGCCGTAGATGCTCCACATCGCCCCGCGGGTGGTGAAGCCCTTCCAGAACAGCGAGTAGATGATCGTCGGCAGGTTCGCGCTCGCCGCGACCGCGAAGGCCAGCGCCACGAGGAACGCCACGTTCTGCCCCTGCGCGAAGATGCCGCCGACGATGGCGACGGCACCGATGACGACGACCGTCAGCCGCGCCACCCGCACCTCCCCGTCCGGGTCGACCTGCCCCTTCTTCAGCACGCTGGCGTAGATGTCGTGCGCGAAGGAGGCGCTCGCGGTGATCGCCAGACCGGCGACGACGGCGAGGATCGTGGCGAACGCGACGGCCGCGATGATGCCCAGCAGGATCGTGCCGCCCAGCTCGAACGCCAGCAGCGGTGCCGCCGAGTTGACGCCGCCGGGCGCCGCCCGGATGACCTCGGCGCCCACGATCGCGCCGGCGCCGTAGCCGATGACGAGTGTGAACAGGTAGAAGATGCCGATGATCCAGATGGCCCACACGACGCTGCGGCGGGCCTCCTTGGAGGAGGGCACCGTGTAGAAGCGCATGAGGACGTGCGGCAGGCCCGCGGTGCCGAACACCAGCGCCAGCGACAGCGACAGGAAGTTCAGCTTCGAGACCTCGCTGGCGCCGTACTGCGCGCCCGGCCCGATGAGCGCCTCGCCGGCCGAGCCGGGCGCGGCCACGGCCGCCCCGAGCAGGTCGGACAGGTTGAAGCCGTACCGGCTCAGCACCCACACCGTCATGATCCCGGCGCCGGTGACCAGCAGGCACGCCTTGATGATCTGCACCCAGGTGGTGCCCTTCATCCCGCCGACGAGCACGTACAGGATCATCAGCGTGCCGACGACGGCGATGACGACGTTCTGCCCGGCGCGCGAGTCGATGCCCAGCAGCAGCGAGACCAGCCCGCCCGCGCCGGCCATCTGCGCCAGCAGGTAGAAGAACGACACGGCCAGCGTCGAGATCGCCGCGGCCGTGCGCACGGGCCGCTCGCGCAGCCGGAAGCTGAGGACGTCGGCCATCGTGAAGCGGCCGGTGTTGCGCAGCAGCTCGGCGACCAGCAGCAGCGCCACCAGCCAGGCGACGAGGAACCCGATCGAGTACAGGAACCCGTCGTAGCCGTACAGGGCGATGGCGCCGGCGATGCCCAGGAAGCTGGCGGCCGACAGGTAGTCGCCGGCGATGGCGACGCCGTTCTGCCGGCCGGTGAAGGCGCGCCCGCCGGCGTAGAAGTCGGCGGCCGTGCGGTTGTTCTTGCTGGCCCGCAGCACCACGGTCAGCGTCACGGCGACGAACGCGCCGAAGATGGCGATGTTGACCCAGGGGTTGCCGATGTCCGTGCCCGCGGCCGCCGCGGTGGGCAGGCCCGTCGCGAAGGTGCTCACCGGACCCCCTCGATCCGCTCGCGCAGCTCCTCGGCCGCCGGGTCGAACTTCTTGTTCGCCCAGCGCACGTACACGGTGGTGATGGCGAACGTCATGACGAACTGGCTCAGCCCCAGCAGCAGCCCGATCGTGATGTTGCTGTCGCCCAGGCGCGTGCTCATGAAGCCGTGCGCGTAGTCGGCGAGCAGCACGTACAGCAGGTACCAGAACAGGAAGAGCGCGGTCAGGGGGAAGACGACGCGGCGGAAGCGCCGTCGCAGCGCGGCGAACTCGGGGGAGTCCTGGACCTCCTGGTAGGGCGTGCGCCCGCCCAGGGGCCCGGACCCGCCGGGCGGTTCGCCGGCCGGCCCGGACCGGCCGTGGTCGGTCGTGCTCACGGTGACCTCCTCGTCAGCGCCGGGACCCCGAGCCCCGGCTGTGAGGGCGCCGACGGTAGCTCGACGTCGAGACTCCTGACCACAGAACGCGCCGAGAGGGCTTCCGGAAGACCCGCCGGGGCGGCGGTCCGCACCTCACCCGCTCGGGCGATCAGGCACGCCCAGCGCGCGGCCGACACGAAGGGTGTTGAAGCGGGGGCCCCGTGCCCCTAGCATCGACGCAGCCCATCCAGAGCGGTCGAGAGTCCTGGCTCCGTGACGCCGCAGCAACCCCCCGAGCCCGGGCGAGGGTGCTAACGCCAGGCCGATGGAGTTCCGATGTCGATGTCACGCACCCACGCCATCCCCGCCACCCCCGCCCGCACCGGCGCCCGGGCCCCGCGGTGAGCCTCGCCCCGCGCCTGCGGGGGACGGACCGGCCCACGGTCAGCTTCGAGCTGTACCCGCCGCGCTCGGCGGCGGGCGTGGACGCCGTGCACCGCACCGTGGCCGAGCTGTCCGCCGTCCTGCCGGACTTCTTCTCCGTCACCTACGGGGCCTCCGGCGCCACCCGCGGGCCCAGCGCCGACCTCGTGCGGCACGTGCTGGCCAGCACCCCGGTGCCCGTCCTGGCGCACCTGACCTGCGTGGGCGCCTCCCGGCGCGAGGTCGTCGAGCTGGCCACGGCGTTCTTCGACGCCGGGGTCCGCGACGTCCTCGCCCTGCGCGGGGACCCGCCGACCGGGCAGGAGGACTGGCGCCCGCACCCCGACGGCGTCCACCGCGCCTGCGACCTCGTGGAGCTGCTGCAGGTGGCCGACCGGCGCCACCTCGCCCAGCGCGGCGGCGCCCGGCCCGTGGACGAGCAGCCGCTGAGCATCGCCGTGGCGGCCTTCCCCTCCGGCGGGCCGGACGACCTGGCGGCGCTGCGCGCCAAGCAGGACGCCGGCGCCCACTTCGCGGTCGCGCAGGTCTGCTACCGCGCGAGCGAGTACGCCGACCACCTGGCCCGCGCCCGCGCCGCCGGGATCACGATCCCGGTGCTGCCGGGCGTCGTGCCCACCACCGACCCGGCCCGGCTGCTGCGCCTGCAGCAGCTGACCGGCGTGCCCGTGCCCCGCGAGCTGCTCGCCGTCCTGGAGGCGGCGCAGGAGTCCGGGGAGACCGCCCGCCGCCGCGCCGGCACCGCCTGGGGGGCGCGGCTGGTCCGCGAGCTCCTCGACGCCGGCGCGCCCGGCGTGCACGTCTACACCTTCAACTCCCACGACCACGCGCTGGACCTGCTCGAGGGCGCCCACCTCGACACGCGGACCCCGACGGTCCCGCCGGCGGCCGGACGGCCGCAGGCCGGCAGCTCCCCGGAGGCACCCCTCCCCGAACCCGCCGCGCAGCCGGCTGGAGGCACCGCATGAGCACCACCGACCACCCCACCGACCGCACCGGGACCGGCTGGGACGCCACCGTCCTCGGCTACCCCCGCACCGGCCCGCGCCGCGAGGCGAAGAAGGCGCTGGAGGCCCTGTGGGCCGGGCGCGCCGACGTCGCCGCCACGGAGGAGGCCCTGGCCGCCGTGCGCGCGCGCACGCTGCGCCGCCTGAACGCCCTGGGCCTGCACGCCCACGACGCGTCCATCCCCTCGGCGGCCTCCAGCTACGACCACGTCCTCGACGCGGCCGTCGCCGTCGGCGCCGTCCCGCCGCGCTTCGCCGACGTCGTCGGCCCCGACGGGCGCGTGGACGTCGCCGGGCGCTCCACCATCGCCCGCGGGCGCGGGGCGGACGCGCCGCTGGAGATGACGAAGTGGTTCGACACGAACTACCACTACCTCGTCCCCGAGATCGGTCCGGGCACGGAGTTCCGCTTCGCCGACGACAGCAGCGTGCGCGAGTTCTCCGAGGCGCTGGCCGACGGTTTCCTCACCCGGCCCGTCCTCGTCGGGCCGCTGACGTTCCTGCTGCTGTCCAAGCCCGCCGACGGCGCGCCCGCCGGGTTCCGGCCCCTGGACCGCATGGACGACCTGCTGGGCGCCTACGCCGACCTGCTCGCCGCCCACGCGGCCGCCGGCGCGACGTGGGTGCAGCTGGACGAGCCCGCCCTCGTCAGCGACTCCGCCACCGCCGGCGTGGCGGACCTGCCGGGGCTGGTGCGCCGCACCTACGAGCGGCTGACCGCGCTGCCGCAGCGCCCGCAGCTGCTGGTGGCCGCCCCCTACGGGGACCTGGGGGAGCTGCTGGAACCGCTGGCCCGCACCGGCGTGGAGGGAGTCGGCCTCGACCTCGTGCGCGGCCGGCTGCCGGAGGTCGACGGGGAGGCCGGTGCGGGGCTGCGCGAGGCGCTGCGCGGCACGCTCGTCGTGGGCGGGGTCGTCGACGGGCGCAACGTGTGGGCGGGGGACCTGCCGCGCGCCCTGGCGTCGCTGCGCGCGCTGGAACCGGCCGCCGCGCACGTCGCGGCGGGCACGTCGACGTCCCTGCTGCACGTCCCGCACGACGTGGCCGACGAGCCGCAGCTGGACGAGCGGCTGCGCAGCTGGCTGGCCTTCGCCGACCAGAAGGTCGCCGAGGTCGTCGTCCTGGGCCGGGCGCTGCGCGACGAGACGGCGGTCGCCGACGCGCTCGCCGCGAGCGCCCGCGTGCGCGCCGACCGGGCCGGCGCCCCCGGCGTGGTGCGCCCCGAGGTCCGCGAGCGCCTGGCCGCCCTCACCCCGGAGGCGTTCCGCCGCAGCGACTACGCGGTGCGCCGCTCCGCGCAGGAGGAGGTCCTGGGCCTGCCGCTGCTGCCCACCACGAGCATCGGCTCGTTCCCGCAGACCCGCGAGATCCGCGCCGCGCGCGCCGCCCACGCGCGCGGGGAACTGGCCACCGAGTCGTACGAGGAGTTCCTGCGCGCCGAGGTCGACCGCGTCGTGGCCCTGCAGGAGGACCTCGGCTTCGACGTCCTCGTGCACGGCGAGCCCGAGCGCAACGACATGGTCCAGTACTTCGCCGAGCACCTGGACGGGTTCGCCGTCACCCGCAACGGGTGGGTGCAGTCGTACGGCTCGCGCTGCGTGCGCCCGCCGATCCTCTTCGGCGACGTGGTCCGCCCCGAGCCGATCACCGTCCGCTGGGCCCAGCACGCGCAGTCGCGCACCGCGAGGCCCGTCAAGGGGATGCTCACCGGCCCGGTGACGATCCTGGCGTGGTCGTTCGTGCGCGACGACCAGCCGCTGGGCGAGACCGCCCGGCAGGTGGCGCTGGCGCTGCGCGACGAGGTCGGCGACCTGGAGGCTGCCGGCACCCGGGTCGTGCAGGTCGACGAGCCGGCGCTGCGCGAGCTGCTGCCGCTGCGCGAGGCCGACCAGGGCGCCTACCTGGAGTGGTCGGTGGGCTCGTTCCGGCTGGCCACCGCCGGGGCGGGCGACGCCACCCAGGTGCACACCCACCTGTGCTACTCGGAGTTCGGCGAGGTCATCGACGCCATCGACGGACTGGACGCCGACGTCACGAGCATCGAGGCCGCTCGCTCGCGCATGGAGGTCGTGCCCGACCTGGCCCGGCAGGGCTTCGCCCGCGGCATCGGCCCCGGCGTGTACGACATCCACTCCCCGCGCGTGCCGGGCGAGGAGGAGGTCGCCGACCTGCTGCGGCTGGCGGTGGCCGCCGTGCCCGCGCGCCAGGTGTGGGTCAACCCGGACTGCGGGCTGAAGACCCGCGGCTACGCGGAGGTCGAGCCGGCGCTGCGCGCGCTGGTGGCCGCCGCCCGCACCGTGCGCGCCGAGCTGGACGGGCACGAGGGGCACCACGGGCGCGACGGGCGCGCCCCGGCGGTCGGCGCGGGCGGCCGCGCCGGCTGACGTGCGCGCGGTGGTCGGGTCACCGGGCCGCTGGTTGGCTGGCCCGGTGACCGTCCCCGTCCCGCCCGCCCCGCCTCCCGCCGCGCCGGGCGCCCCGCGCACCACCCCGCGCGGGCGCGACCTGGCCGTCGTCGGCGGCAGCGTCCTGCGGATGACGCCCGGGTGGGCGGGCGAGCGCGAGCCGGTCACCGTGCTCGTGCGCGGCGGTGTCGTCGCGGCCGTCGGCCCCGACGTCGCCGTGCCCGCCGGGGTTCCGGTGCTGGACGCCACCGGCTGCTGGGTGCTGCCGGGCTTCGTCGAGGCGCACACCCACCTCGGCGTGCACGCCGAGGGGGAGGGCTGGCACGGCGCCGACGTCAACGAGAAGGGCGAGCCGCGCGGGGCGCGGCTGCGGGCCCTGGACGCCGTCGACCCCGCCGACCCCGGCTTCGCCGACGCCCTGGCCGGCGGGGTCACCACGGCCGTGGTGATGCCCGGCTCGGCGAACGTCGTCGGCGGGCAGACGGCCGCGCTGAAGACGTGGGGCCGCACCGTCCTCGACGTGCTCGTGCGCGCCCCGCTGGGGGTGAAGAGCGCGCTGGGGGAGAACCCCCGCAAGGCCGGCAACCCCGGCCCCGGCACCCGGATGGGCGTGGCCGCGGCGCTGCGCGACTCCTTCGCCGCCGCGCAGGCCCTCACCGCCCGGCGCGCCGAGCGCCTCGCCTCCGGTCAGGAGCTCCTGCCCGCCACGGGCGCCGACCGCGACGCGGAGGTCCTGGCGCGCGTCCTGGACGGGGAGCTGCTGTGGCACCAGCACGCCCACCGCGCCGACGACCTCGTCACCGCGGTCCGCCTGGCCGAGGAGTTCGGCTACCGGCTGCTGCTGCAGCACGTCACCGAGGGCCACCTGGTCGCCGGGTTCCTCGCCGAGCACGGCGCGGCCGCCGTCGTCGGCCCGCTGCTGACCTCGCGCTCCAAGGCCGAGCTGCGCGGGCGCACGCCCGCCGTGCCCGCCGCGCTGGCCGCCGCCGGGGTGCCGCTGGCCCTGACGACCGACCACCCCGTCGTGCCCGTGCAGCACCTGGCCCTGACGGCCGCCGTCGCCGTCCGGGAGGGCCTGGACCGCGACGAGGCGCTGCGCGCGCTGACGTCCTCTCCGGCGCGGCTGCTCGGCCTCGACGACCGCGTCGGGTCCCTGGCGCCCGGCCTGGACGGCGACCTCGTGCTGTGGTCCGGGGACCCGCTGGACGTCACGTCCCGGGTGGTGAGCACCGTCCTGGAGGGCCGGGTCGTGCTGCGCCGGGACGGTGGGACGCCGGTGGTCGCCGAGCGCGGCGACGGCCGCGCGGCCGGACCGCCCGGCTGAGCGCGTCCGGGCACGACCGCGGTCCGCCCGGCGTTGGCACCGCCGGAGGACAGGACAGGAGGACCTCGTGGGAGCAGCGGGATCAGCAGGACCGGCGGACGGGACGGCGGGGGAACCGGCGCGCCCGGCCGTCGAGGGCGTCGTGGCCGTCGTCAACGCGGGCGCCGGCTCGGCGCAGCCGCGGACGGTGGCCGCCGTGCTCGACGAGCTGCGCCGCCGCAGCGGCGGCGCCCCCGTGGAGCTGCGGCGCACCGCCACCCTGGACGACCTGCGCCGTGCGCTGCTCGAGCACGACGGGCGCCGCGTGGTGCTCATGGGCGGCGACGGCTCCCTGCACGCCGCCCTGCAGGTGCTGTGGAGCGCCGGGGCGGCCCGCGACGTCGGCCCGCTGGGGATCGTGCCGCTGGGCACCGGCAACGACCTGGCCCGCTCCCTGCGGCTGCCGCTGGACCCCGTGCGCGCCGCCCGCACCGCGCTCGGCGGGTGCGCGCGCGACCTGGAGCTGCTCGTCGACAGCCGCGACCGGATCACCGTCAACACCGTCCACGCCGGCATCGGCGCCGCCGCCACCGCGCGCGCGAGCCGGCTCAAGGGCCTCCTCGGGCCGGCGGCCTACCCCGCGGGGGCCGTGTGGGCCGGTGTCGGCATCGGCCGCGGCTACCGGCTGCGGGTGGAGGTCGACGGGCGCCGGGTGGCCGACCCGGACGACCCCGTGCTCCTGGTCGCCATCGGCATCGGCGGCAGCATCGGCGGCGGCGCGCCCCTGGTGCCCGGCGCCGACCCGCACGACGGCGTCGCCGACGTCGTCGTGTCCACCTCCACGGGTCCGCTGGCGCGCGTGGGCTTCGCCGCCGGGCTGCGCCACGGCGTCCACGTCGAGCGGCAGGACGTGCGCACCGCCCGCGGGCGCGTCGTGGAGGTCACCTCCGCGGGCGGGCCGTTCCGGCTGAACTCCGACGGCGAGGTGAGCGCGGAGCAGACGCACGAGCGCTTCGAGATGCGCGCCGACGCCTGGCGGGCGGTCTGCCCCGACTGACCCGGCTCGCCGGCCGGTCCCGCGGGCTCAGGCGGGCAGCGTGCGCGGCGCCGGCGGGGTGCGCAGCACGACGGCCTGCGCGGCCACCACCCTCCCGTCCACGCTGGTCACCGACGGGCTGCCGTGCAGCTCGTACCCCTCGGCCAGGGCGGCGCTGACGCGCTCGCAGAACGACCGGTCGTCCGGTCCCGTCAGCAGCCGGTAGCGCAGCTTCTCCTCGCTCACGCCCGCACCCTAGGACCCCCGCCCGCCCGGCGCGCCCGGCGGCGGCGCGGTCAGACCGGTGGCACCCGCGTCCAGCAGGTCCAGCCAGCCCGCCACCAGGTCGGCCAGGACGTCGGCGCGCGCCACGGGGGAGCCCCCGCCCCACCGGTGCTCGCGGTAGTCGGCGCTCGCCCGGCGCAGCGCGGCCAGCGACACCCGCGCCTCCTCGGCCAGGCCCGCGGCCGCCCGCTCCGGCTCCGGCGCCGGTGGGCGCAGCCGCCCGGCGCCGCCGTCGCGCACGGCGCCCAGCACGTCCTCGTCCGCACCGCCCTCCCGGCTCCAGAAGCGCACCGGCCGCTGGACGGCGTGCCCGGCCACCGGCCCGGCCGCGGAGCGGAAGACCACCGCGACCGGCAGCGTCGCCAGGCCGGCGGCGCCCAGCCAGTGCTGCGCGCCGGCCGGCGCGCGCCCCCAGGGCACGTCGGCGCGCTGCGCGTCGCACACCAGGGCCACGGCCACCGCGTCGTCGGGGACGTCCTCGGCGCGCGGGCCCAGCAGGCGGCCGTGCACCCACGCCTCGTCCACGCGCAGACCCAGGAACGGCAGCCGGGCCGCGTGCGCGCACCCGGCGGCGACCTTCTCGAGCTGCCGCACGGCCGTCGTCCACCTCACGGCCCCATGCTCGCGCGGTCCGGGTCCCCGGGCACCGGCGGGCACCCGCGCGGAGCGCGGGGGTGGTCGCCCGCCCCGCGGGGGCGGCCTATCCTCGCCCGGTGGACGCGACCGAGCTGAGGGCCCTGCAGAAGCCGCTGAAGGACAAGTACCGCGACGACCCCGCCACCGCGGCGGTGCCCGCCAGGGCCGTCGCGGTCCTCGACGGGGCCTCCATCGGCGTGTCCGTGGACGGCTTCGCGGGCACCACGCGCGCCGGCCTGCACCCGGCCGCCGGGGGCGACGGCACCGAGGCCTGCTCGGCCGACATGCTCTGCGAGGCCGTCGCCGCGTGCGCCGGGGTGACGCTGCGCAGCGTCGCCACCGCGATGGGCGTGGAGCTGCGCAACGCCTCCGTCACCGCCGAGGCGACCTGGGACGCGCGCGGCACCCTCGGCGTCTCGCGCGAGGTGCCCGTCGGCATCACCGACGTCACCGTCACCTTCGACTTCACCTCCGACGCCGACGAGGCCACCGAGGCGAAGATGGTCTCCCTCGCCGAGCGGTACTGCGTCATCGCGCAGACCCTGCGCACGCCCCCGCAGCTGACCGTCCGCCGGGCCTGAGCGCGCCCGGGCCCGGGCTCCGCGCCCGGGCCCGCCGGCCCCGTCTCAGCCGGTCGTGAAGCGCAGCGCCGTCGTCGAGCGCCACACCGCGCCCGGGCGCAGCACCACGCCGGCCGGGTCGCCCAGCTCCGGCTGGTTCACGGCGTCCGGGTGCGCCTGCGTCTCCAGGCACAGCGCGTCGCCCTGCCGCACGGCGCGCCCGTCGGCGGTGCGCCAGGCGCCGGTGAGGAAGTTGCCGGAGTAGAACTGCACGCCCGGCCGGTCGGTCGTCACCGTCAGCACGCGCCCGCTGCGGCCGGCGCGCAGCACGGCCGCCGTGCCGGGCCGGCCCGGGGCCGGCTCGTCGAGCACCCAGTCGTGGTCGTAGCCGCCCGCGCGGCGCAGCTGCTCGTCCGCCTCGCGCAGCCGGTCGCCCACCCGGGTCGGCTCGCGGAAGTCGAAGGGGGTGCCCGCCACGTCGGCGGGCCCGCCGGCCGGGACCAGACCGGCGTCCACGGGCAGGTACCGCGCGGCGCGCAGCTGCAGGACGTGGTCCTCGACGCTGCCGGACCCCGCGCCGTCGAGGTTGAAGTAGGCGTGGTTGGTCAGGCTGACGGGGGTGGGGGCGTCCGCGCGGGCCTCGTACTCCAGCGCCAGGACGACCGCGCCGTCCTCCTCGGTCAGCGCGTAGGTGACCGCCGCCTCCAGCCGGCCGGGGAAGCCCATGTCGCCGTCGGGGGAGACCAGCTCCAGGCGCACGCCCGCGCCGCCGGGCACGTCCACCGCCCGCGCGCTCCACACCCGCTGGTCGAAGCCCTCCGCGCCGCCGTGCAGCGCCTGCGCGCCGTCGTTGACGGGGACCCGGTGCTCGGTGCCGTCCAGGACGAACCGGCCGCCGGCGATGCGGTTGGCCACCCGGCCCACGACGGCGCCCGGGTAGCCCGAGGCCTCCTCGTAGGCGGCGACGTCGGCCAGGCCGACGACCACGTCGGCCAGGTGCCCGGCGGCGTCCGGCACCCGCAGCGAGGCCAGCGCGGCACCGCGGGTGAGCACGGACGCACCCGCGCCCGAGGGCAGGCGCAGCTCCCAGCGCTCGACCGGCTCACCGCGGCGGGTGCGGCCCCAGGGGCCGCTGGTGGTGCTCGCGGTGGAGGTGGTGGTGCTCTCGGCGTCCATGCGCGCATGCTGCCGCACCCCGGCGCCTCCTCGACGGGCGCCCGGGCCCGCGCCGACCTAGCGTGGGGATCCGTCGATCACCGAGAGGGGCGTCCACATGGGCATCGGGGACAAGCTGAACAACGCCGCGGAGAAGGCGGCCGGCAAGGCCAAGGAGGCCACCGGGAAGACCACCGACGACCGCGACCTGCAGGCCGAGGGGCAGGCCGACCAGAAGGTCGCCAGCACCAAGCAGGCCGGGGAGAACGTCAAGGACGTCTTCCGGGGCTGAACCGCTCCGGGCGCGCCGGGGCGCCCCCGTGCCGGGGGGGGGGCGGGGGCGGGGGGGGCGTGGGCCGCCGCGGGCCGTCGGGGGGCAAAACCCCCGCCCCCCCACCGCGCCCCCGGCTCC
>NZ_JBJLSH010000024.1:0-63077 GCF_050871905.1 Kineococcus haloalkalitolerans | reverse complement strand
CCGGCCCCCCCCCCCACCACCCGATACATGAAGTACCGCTCAACCTCCCCGTCCTGACGAAGGGCTGGAGCGACGGGGGGCCGGAGGGCGGGTGCCCGCCGGCCCCCGGCGTACGGGATGTCGACCGTCATCGCCCGGCACGCCGCCGCACGACACCCCCGCACCGGCGTGTCGGCCGATGACGGTCGACGTCCCGCACGGCTCAGCATCCGAGGGAGGGCACGACGTCCGCGGCCGTCGAGGGGGTCAGCGGGTCAGGACGACGACGTGGGTGGAGGGCCCCTGCCAGCGGGTGGCCGGGGTGAAGCCGGCCCGGGCCAGCGCGTCGACCTCGTCGGGCCGCAGCGGCTCGCCGTGGGCCCGCACCGCGAGGACCCGGTCGGCGTCCGCGAGCTCACCGGTCGCGGCGGCGACGTCGCTGGTGGTCGCCCACAGCGTGCCGGTGCCGGTCGCCGGGACGGCCAGCGTCGGGTCGGCCAGCCCGGCGAACGCCCCGGGGTAGGCGACGGCGATGGCGCGGGTGTCGGCCGGGAAGACGTCCAGGGGCCCCCACACGACGGCGTCCCCCTCCCGGGCGGTGGTCTCGACGTGCTCGGCGACCAGCGCCCAGTCGCTGGCCTGCTTGGCCGTCGCCGTCGCGGTGCGCTGCTCGACGAACGCCGGCGCGGCGAGCGCGGCGAGGACGCCCGCACCGGCCGCGGCCGTCCACCTGCCCGGCGCCGCGGTCAGGGCGAGGGCGAGGAGCAGGGCCAGGGCGCCGGCGGTGGCTCCGACGTAGCGGGGGTAGTAGAGCGGCTCGTGCAGCACCGAGGCGACCACGAGCAGCAGCGGGGGCAGCACGAGCCAGGGCAGGGCGACGGCGAGGACGGCGCCGTCGCCGGCCCGGCCGCGGACGGCGCCGCGCAGGGCCAGCAGCGCCCCCGCGGCGGCCAGCCCCCAGGCGAGGACCGCGAGGGCGGGGGCCCCGTAGAAGAACTGGTCGAGGGCGAGGAGCCGGAGCGTGGCGGGTCCGATCTCCGGCAGCCAGGCGACCTGCCCGTACTGCCCGGCCGCGACCGCGCCGAGCACGAGGGTGGCGGCGACCACGGGCACCGACCCGGCGACCAGCCCGCGGGGCACCCGCCGGGCGAGGGCCGGGGCGGTGACCGCGTGCGCGGCCAGGACGAGCGCGCTGTGCAGGAAGACGAGCACCGAGGCGGTGCCCAGACCCGCCCACAGCAGCCACCAGCGCCCGCCGCGACGCGCGGCGAGGACCAGGGCGACCGTCCACCACGTGACCAGCGCCGCCGAGAGCGCGTACGAGCGCGCCTCGGTGGCCATCCACGTCACCCGCGGCAGCAGGACGAAGCAGGCGGCCGCCACGACGCCGGTGCGCGCGGCCCGCTCGGGGGCGGCCAGCAGCCGGCCCAGGACGAGGACGCCCGCGGTCGCGGCACCGACGGCCACGGCGCTGGGCAGCCGCAGCGCGAGGGGGGACGTGCCGGCGAGGGCCGCCCAGGCTCCCGTGAGCGCGTAGTGGACGGCGTGGACGACGTCGACGGTGCCGACGAGCTCGAGCAGCTCCCCCGGGGAGCGGCGCACCGCCGAGGCGGTGGCGGCCTCGTCGAACCACATCGAGGGCCGCCACGACCCGGCTGCGGTCAGCGCCGCCGCGAGGAGCCCGGCCACGAGCGCCGCGAGCGCGGTACGGCGGCGCCCGGGCGCCGGGGGAGCCTCGGCGCGGGGCGCGGTGGTGGTCACGGGGGGAACCTGCCCCGTGCGGGCCGCCCGGGGGAAGCCCGCTCTCTCAGGCTCCCCTCAGCCGTGCTCCGGAGCCCCACCGGCCCCCGGCCCGTCCCGGGGGCGCGCGTCAGGGGGCGGTGTGCACCGCGCGGAAGCCGTCGTCGGCGCGCCTCACGCGCCACACGCGCACGTCCTCGCCGCCGGGGGAGCCGTCCTCCTCGAAGACGCGCACGGCGCCGTCGACGGCCGTGCCGAGGCCGACGACCTCGTGGGCTCCCGCGATCGCGTGGCGCCGGGGGCCGACCGGCCCGGGCAGCAGCGAGTGTCCGGCACGGCGCCCGGGCGCGCCAGGGTCCGCGGCGACCGGTCCCGGGCCCGCCCGCGGCGCACCGCCGTGACGTCTGTCACGACGCTGCGTCGTAGACGCCCCTCGGGCGGGCGCACCCCGCGGGGCTTGCGACACTTGACCCCGTGACAGCGTCGACGCCCACCCCGGCGAGCCCGGCTCCCGCCGCCTCCGAGGCCCTGTTCGAGCGGGCCGGACGGGTGATCCCCGGTGGCGTCAACTCGCCCGTGCGCGCCTTCCGCGCCGTCGGCGGCACCCCCCGCTTCACCGCCAGCGCCCGCGGCCCGTACCTGACGGACGCCGACGGCCGCGAGTACGTGGACCTCATCTGCTCGTGGGGCCCGATGATCCTGGGCCACGCCCACCCCGACGTGCTGGCCGCGGTGCGCGCCGCCGCCGAGCGCGGCTTCTCCTACGGCACGCCCACCGAGCGCGAGGTGGAGCTGGCCGAGGAGATCGTCGCCCGCGTCGGGCCCGTGGAGCAGGTGCGCCTGGTCAGCTCCGGCACGGAGGCGACGATGAGCGCGGTGCGCCTGGCCCGCGGGTTCACCGGCCGCCCCGTCGTCGTGAAGTTCGCCGGGCACTACCACGGCCACGTCGACTCCCTGCTGGCCTCGGCCGGCTCGGGGCTGGCGACCTTCGCGCTGCCCGACACCCCGGGCGTCACGGGCGCCTCGGCGGCCGACACCCTCGTCCTGCCGTACAACGACCCGGCCGCGCTGGCGGAGGTCTTCGCCGCGCACGGCGAGCGCATCGCCTGCGTCATCACCGAGGCCGCCGCCGGCAACATGGGCGTCGTCCCGCCCGCGCCGGGGTTCACCGCCGAGCTGCGGCGGGTGACCCGCGAGCACGGCGCGCTGCTGATCACCGACGAGGTGATGACGGGCTTCCGCGTCTCGTCGGCCGGCTGGTGGGGCTTCGAGGGCCTGGGCGCGGAGCACGCCCCGGACCTCATGACGTTCGGCAAGGTCATGGGCGGCGGCTTCCCGGCCGCGGCGTTCGGCGGGCGCGCCGACGTCATGGCCCACCTCGCACCGGCCGGGCCGGTCTACCAGGCGGGCACCCTGTCGGGGAACCCCGTCGCCACCGCGGCCGGGCTGGCGACGCTGCGCGGCTGCACCCCGCAGGTGTACGCGGCCGTCGAGCGCGCCGCGGCGACCGTGCGCGACGCGGCGAGCGCGGCGCTGGCCGCGGAGGGCGTGCCGCACCTGGTCAACACGGCCGGGTCGATGTTCAGCGTGTTCTTCACCGGCCTGGACGAGGTCCGCGACTACGACGCGGCCCGGCAGCAGGACCTGGGCGCGTTCCGCGCGTTCTTCCACGCGATGCTCGAGCGCGGCGTGCACCTGCCGCCCAGCGCGTACGAGGCGTGGTTCCTGTCCGCCAGCCACGACGACGCGGCGCTGGACCGGGTGCTGGACGCCCTGCCGCACGCCGCGCGCGCGGCCGCCGCCGGGGCGGGGTCGCTGTGAGCGGCGGCGTGAGCGGGGCGGTGAGCGGCGAGCGCACCGTGGTCCACCTCGTGCGGCACGGCGAGGTCTTCAACCCCGAGCGCGTCCTGTACGGCCGGCTGCCCGGCTACCGGCTGTCCGAGCGCGGGCAGGCGATGGCCGCCCGCCTGGGCCTGCACTTCTCGGTGCGCGACGTCGCCTCGGTGACGGCCTCCCCGCTGCAGCGGGCGCAGGAGACGGCCGCGCCGATCGCGCGTGGCCTCGGGCTGCCGCTGGGCACCGAGCCGCGGATCGTCGAGGCCGGCAACTCCTTCCAGGGCCGCCGCATCGGCTCCGGGCCCGGCTCGCTGCGCGACCCGCGCGTGTGGCCGCGGCTGTGGAACCCGCTCCGCCCGAGCTGGGGCGAGCCGTACACCGAGCAGGTGGCGCGGATGACGGCCGTCGTGCGCGACGTGCGCGACGCGTTCCCCGGCCGCGAGTCCGTCCTCGTCAGCCACCAGCTGCCCGTGTGGCTGACGCGGCTGCGCGCCGAGGGCCGCCCGCTGGCCCACGACCCGCGCCGGCGCCAGTGCGCGCTGGCGTCGATCACGTCGCTGGAGTTCTCCGGCCGCCGCCTCGTCGCCGTCTCCTACAGCGAGCCGTGCGCCGACCTGCTGGTGGGCGCCGACCCCGTCCCGGGGGCCTGACGTGGCCGTGCGCCGTCCCGTCCGCCCTGCCCGCGCCCTGGCGGCCGCCGCCGCGGCGCTCGCGCTGCTCGCCGGCTGCGGCAGCGACGACGGCCTGCCCGCCGCCGGCGGCGACCTCGGCTACGTGCAGGGCGACGGCACGTGGGTGGAGACCCCGCCGGAGGAGCGCAGCGTGACCGTGGAGTTCTCCGGCACCGGCATCGACGGCGAGACGATCGACCTGGCCGACCTGCGCGGCGACGTCGTCGTCCTCAACACGTGGTTCGCCGACTGCGCGCCGTGCCGGGAGGAGGCCCCGACGCTGGAGGCCGTGGCGCAGGAGTACGCCGACCGCGGCGTGCGCGTCGTCGGCATCAACACCCGCGACACGGCCGCGCGGGCGCGCGCCTTCACCGAGCGCTTCGGCGTGACCTTCCCCAGCGTCCTGGACGAGGACGGGTCGGCGATGCTCGCGCTGCGCGGCGTCGCTCCCCGCGCCACCCCCACGACCGTCGTGCTGGACGCGCAGGGCCGGGTGGCCGGGCAGGTGTCCGGGGTCGCGGAGCGCTCCATCCTCACCGGCCTCGTGGACGGCGCCCTCGGGGACGGGCCTGGCGACGGGCCTGGCGACGGGCCTGGCGACGGGCCCGGCGCCGCACCTGCCGCGGAGGAGCCGGAGGGGGCGCCGGCGTGACGGGGGACCTGCAGCAGACCGTCGTGGCGGGGCCGCTGCTGCTGGCGGTGCCGCTGGCGGTGCTGGCGGGGCTCGTCTCGTTCCTGTCCCCGTGCGTGCTGCCGCTCGTGCCCGGCTTCCTCGGCTACGTCACCGGCCTGACGGGGGAGGACCTCGAGCGGCAGCGGCGCGGGCGGATGGTCGCCGGGGCGCTGCTGTTCGTCCTGGGGTTCTCCACCGTGTTCGTCCTCATCAACTTCACGGCCGGCAGCCTCGGCTACGCGCTGCAGGCGAACACCCCCCTCCTGCAGCGCGCGCTCGGCGTCCTCGTCATCGGCATGGGCGTCCTCGTGCTGGCCTCGCCGCTGTGGGCGCAGCGGGAGTTCCGGATCCGGTGGCGCCCACCCGCCGGTCTGGTCGGCGCCCCCCTGCTCGGCCTGGTGTTCGGGCTCAGCTGGGGCCCGTGCGTCGGCCCGATCTTCGCCGCGATCGTCGCCCTGGGCTGGCAGAGCGGCACCGCGGGCCGCTCCACGGGCCTGGCGGTCGCCTACTGCCTGGGCCTCGGCCTGCCGTTCGTCCTCCTGGCCCTCGGCTTCGCGCGCGGCATGCGCGTGCTGTCGGTGCTGCGGCGGCACCGCGCGGCCGTCAACCGCGCCGGCGGCGTCCTGCTCGTCGTCATCGGTCTCCTGCTCGTCACGGACGCCTTCACCTGGTTCACCTCCCTGCTCTCCGGCCCGATCGCCTCCTTCGAGACGGTCCTCTAGGCGGACACCCACCCATGGCACACGACACGACCCGCGACGGGTCCCACCTCGACGACCTGCGCGACGGCTACCGCGACGGGGCGCCCGGCGGCTCCGGCGCCGCGTCCCGCTCGGCCGGCTCCACGAGCTCCTCCAGCTCCTCCAGCTCCACGGCGGCGCCGCTGCGCCCGGGGGAGTTCCTGCGCTACTGCTGGCGGCAGCTGACGAGCATGCGCGTGGCGCTGTTCCTGCTCATGCTGCTGGCGGTCGCGGCCGTGCCCGGCTCGACGTTCCCGCAGCGGGGCACCGACCCGGCGGGAGTGGCGCAGTTCGTCCTCGACCACCCCACGGCCGGGCCGTGGCTGGACCGGCTGCAGTTCTTCGACGTCTACAGCTCCGTCTGGTTCTCCGCCGTCTACCTGCTGCTGTTCGTCTCCCTCGTCGGCTGCGTGCTGCCGCGCGCGGGCGTGCACTGGCGGGCGCTGCGCTCGCGGCCCCCGCGCACCCCGGCGCGCCTGTCGCGGCTGCCGGAGCACCGCGAGGCCGAGGTGGCCGCCGACCCGGCGCGGGCGCTGAGCGCGGCGCGCGCGGCCCTGGGCCGCCGCTTCCGCGTCGACGTGCGCCCCGACGGCGGCGGGTCCGGCGGGTCCGTGGCCGCCGAGCGCGGGCACCACCGCGAGAGCGGCAACCTGCTGTTCCACCTGTCGCTGGTCGGGCTGCTGCTGGCCGTGGCGACCAGCGCCCTGTTCTCCTACTCCGGCCAGCGGCTGGTCACCGAGGGCGAGTCGTTCGTCGGCACCACCAGCGACTGGGACAGCTTCGAGTCCGGCGTGTGGGCCGACCAGGGCGACATCCCGCCGTTCGCGCTGACGCTGGAGCGGATGACGGTGGGCTTCGAGGCGCAGCAGACCTCGCAGATCGGCCAGCCGCGCCAGTTCGCCGCCGACGTCCTGCTGACCGACGAGCCGGGCGCCGAGCCGCGCGCGGAGACGGTCCGCGTCAACCACCCCGCCGTCGTGGACGGCGCGCAGGTGTCCCTGTCCGGCAACGGCTACGCGCTGCGGCTGACCTACCGTGACGGCGCGGGCGACGTCGTCGCCGACGGCGCGGTCCCGTTCCTGCCGC
This sequence comes from Kineococcus haloalkalitolerans, assembly GCF_050871905.1. Classification (NCBI taxonomy): domain Bacteria; kingdom Bacillati; phylum Actinomycetota; class Actinomycetes; order Kineosporiales; family Kineosporiaceae; genus Kineococcus; species Kineococcus haloalkalitolerans. Next base: position 56,352 of record NZ_JBJLSH010000024.1, on the reverse strand, counting down.
AGACCGCCAACTACGACTCCACGGGCGTGCTGAAGGTCCCCGACGCGGTGGACGCCGACGGCGAGCCCGTGCAGGTGGGCCTGCAGGGCGTGTTCCTGCCGGCCGCGACGGTCGGCTCCGACGGCGCCCCCGTGTCCGGCTTCCCCGACCTGGCCAACCCGGTGCTCGTGATGACCGCGTGGACCGGCGACCTCGGCCTGGACGACGGCAGGCCGCAGAACGTCTACGAGCTCGACGACAGCGGCCTGACCCGGGTGCTCGACGACGCGGGGCAGCCGGTGGCGCTGCAGATGCAGCCCGGCGACGTCGCGGAGCTGCCCGGCGGGCTGGGCACCCTCACCTTCGAGGGCGTGCAGCGCTTCGCCTCCTTCGACGTGCGGTACACCCCCGGCCAGCACGCCGCGCTCGCGTTCTCGCTGCTGGCGACGACCGGGCTCGTGATGTCCCTGTTCCTGCCGCGCCGGCGCCTGTGGGTGCGGGTCGTCCCGGCCGCCGGCGGAGGTTCCCGCGTGGAGGTGGCGGGGCTGTCGCGCGGCAGCGACGCCGGGCTGGGCGACGAGGTCGACGGGGTCCTGCGGCGGCTGCGCCGGGAGCTGGGCGAGCCCGCCCCGGACGAGCCGGAGGACCTGGGGCAAGAGCTGGTGGAGGAGCGCGTGACCCCGTCGGGGGACGTCCCCGCGGTGGGGGACGATGGGGACGGCGCGCCACGGCGCGCCGCACGAGGGGCCGCGGACGCGGCCAGGGTCCCGGGAGGCACCGGGACCGACGGACGGCCTGAGGAGACGGCGTGAGCGTCGACGAGAACATCGCGGGGATCAGCAACGTCCTGCTGTACGCGGCGATGGCCGCGTACCTGTTCGCCATGACGGCCTACGCCGCCGACCTCGCCGAGAGCGGCAAGGTGGTCAAGGCCCGCCGCGGCGAGCCGGCCGCGCAGCGCGCCGCCGGCCGGGCCGGTGCGACGGCGGGCGGACGGGTGGCCGCGCCCCCGGCACCGCCGGCGCCCGCGCGCCGGCGCCGCCGCGCCGCCGCCGTCGGCACGTCGCTGTTCGTGCTGGCGACGCTGTTCCACCTCGGTTCGGTCGTGACCCGCGGCCTGTCGGTGCACCGGGTGCCGTGGGGCAACATGTTCGAGTTCGCCCTCACCGGCACGCTCGTGGTGTCGCTGGCGTACCTCGTCGTCGTGCTGCGTGCCCACCTCGGCGCGCCCGGCGCGGGCCGCGACGCCCGCTACCTCGGCGTCTTCGTCGCCGGGCCCGTGCTGGCCACCCTCGGGATCGCGCTGCGCACCTTCTACGTCGAGGCCGCCCAGCTGGTCCCGGCCCTGGACAGCTACTGGCTCGTGATCCACGTCTTCGTGGCGATCCTGGCCAGCGCCCTGTCGACCGTCGGCTTCTCCGCCACCGTGCTGCAGCTGGTGCAGGAGAAGCGCGAGCGCTCGCGGGCGGCCGGGCGCACCCCCGGCGGCGCCTTCATGGACGCCCTGCCCTCCTCGGTGGAGCTGGAGCGCACGGCGTTCCGGCTGTACGCGGTGGGCTTCGTCATGTGGACGTTCACGCTCATCGCGGGCGCCGTGTGGGCGCAGGTGGCGTGGAACCGCTACTGGGGCTGGGACTCCAAGGAGGTGTGGACGTTCGTCATCTGGGTCGTCTACGCCGCCTACCTGCACGCGCGGGCGACCCGCGGCTGGGACGGGCGCCGCGCCGCCTGGCTGGCCTGCGTCGCCTTCGCCTGCATCCTGTTCAACTACCTCGTGGTGAACATCTTCTTCCCGGGTCTCCACTCGTACGCGGGGGTGTGACGTGTTCGTGGCGTTCCGCTACTCGGTGCTCCGGCTGAGCATCTTCGTCGGGTCCCTGCTGCTGCTGTACCTGCTGGGCGCGCGCGGCTGGCTGGCGCTGGGCCTGGCGGCGGTGGTCTCGGTGCTGCTGTCGCTGGTGCTGCTGCGCAAGCAGCGCGACGCGATGGCCGCCGAGGTGCAGCGCCGCGTGGACGCCCGCGTCCAGGGCGGCGGGCGGCGCTCGCGCTTCGAGCGCGGGCTGCGCGAGGACGAGGACGCCGAGGACCGCTGAGGCGCCCTCGCCACCCACCCGCGCTCGACCCGCCGTGATCTTGCACCGAGTCACAGCGGGGACCCCGCGAGGGTGCCGGGGACGCAGCCGCTGTGACTCGGTGCAAGATCACGGCGGGTGGGGGCGGCGGGGGGAAGGTCTCTCAGCGCAGGGGCAGGTCGCGCAGCAGCTCGGGGCGCTCGCGCTCCAGGGCCGCGAGGTCGATGTGCGTCGGCAGGACCGCCGCGCGCCCGCCGGCGGGGTCGTCGCCCGGCCCGGCGTCGTCGCGCTCGGCCTCGTCCAGCGCGGCCGCCAGCACCTCCAGCACCCGGCGCACGAGGACGGGCTCCTCGGCGGCCGTCACGTCCAGGCGCGCCAGCAGCTCCTCGTCGGCGGTGACGACGTGCTCGCTGCTGCTGCCCGACCCCGTCGTGAGCACCGCCGCGTAGCGGTGCGCGCCGTCCGCCCGGACCTCGACCTCCGTCACGGCGCGCAGCCTAGGGCCGCGCGCGCCGCGGGGCGCCCGGACGCGCCGCTCACCGGGTCGCTCACAGGGCCAGGCCCAGCGCCAGCAGCGCCCCGGTCACCAGCTCCAGCTGCCCGGTGCGCTGCAGGACGGGCACGAGGTCGCGCCCGCGGGCCCCGCCGAGCACGGCGCGCACGGGCGGCACGGCCGGGACGACGGCCAGCAGGACCAGCAGCGCCCACGGGTGCCGCGGTGCGCACGCCAGCGCCGCGACGAGCGCACCGGCGACGGTGCCCGCGTACAGCAGGCGGGTGCGCTCCTCGCCGAGGCGCACGGCCAGCGTCCGCTTGCCCGCCACGGCGTCGGTGGGGACGTCGCGCAGGTTGTTGGCCAGCAGGATGGCCACGGCCAGCAGCCCCACGCACACCGCGCCGGCCAGCGCGACGGGGCTGACCCGCCCGGCCTGCACGTAGGTGGTGCCCAGGACGGCGACGAGGCCGAAGAAGACGAAGACGAAGACCTCGCCCAGCCCGGCGTAGCCGTAGGGGCGCTTCCCGCCGGTGTAGTACCAGGCGGCCGCGATGCTGGCGGCGCCGACGAGCAGCAGCCACCACGCCTGCGCGAGGGCCACGACGGCCAGGCCGGCCAGCGCCGCCACGGCGAAGCAGCTGAAGGCCGCGTCGCGCACGTGCCGCGGTTCGGCGGCACCGGAGCCGACGAGGCGGAAGGGCCCGACGCGGTCGGCGTCGGTGCCGCGGACGCCGTCGGAGTAGTCGTTGGCGTAGTTGACGCCCACCTGCAGGGCCAGGGCCACGACGAGGGAGAGCACGGCGGTGCTCCAGCGCACGCCGTCCAGGGCCGCGGCGGCGCCCGTGCCCACGAGGACGGGGGTCAGCGCGGCGGGCAGCGTGCGGGGGCGGGCCCCGGCCAGCCACTGCCGCGCGCTCGCGCGGCGCCGGGTCGGGGGCGTGGAGGGCAGCTCGCTCAGCGGGTCGGTCCCGGCCGCCTCGGGAGCGGCGGGGCCGGTCGAGGGGCCGGTCGAGGGGCCGGTCGAGGGGTCCGGCGGGGGGTCAGCGGGCTGCGGCACGGCGGACCACTGTGCCAACGACGGCGCGCCGGTGCCCGCCCGGGTCCCGGGCCGGCACCGGCGCGCTCCTGGTCGGGGGCCGGTCAGCGCGGCGGCTGCTCGCGCAGGCGCCGCAGGAAGTCCTCGTCGTCGTCGGGGCCGCGCGGCGGCGCCGAGGGCGACCCGCCGGGGCCGCCGTAGCCGCGACCGCCTCCGCGGCCGCCGCCGCCGCCGTGCCCGCCGGGGGGCAGGGGGCGGCCCGCGATGAGGTAGGCCGCCGGCCCGACGAGCGGGACGAAGATCACGAGGAGCACCCAGGCCCACCGGGGGAACATGCGCACCTCGGTGTCGCGGGACTGCGCGATGCTGAACAACGAGTAGACGGCCAGTGCCAGGGGAACCAGCACGGCCAGGGCGCGAAGCACGGTCATCCCTCCCACTGCCGCCGGCCGGTCGGACGCCGGCGGCCGGTCCGTCACCTGCTGGACGACCGGGCGTCGCCCGCGGTTCCCAGTCTCGCACCGGAGGCGGCCGCCAGCGCGCGGAGCGCGGAGCGGTCGGGCTTGCCGGGTCCGCGCAGCGGCAGCTCCTCCAGCAGTAGCAGCCGGCGCGGAGCGGCGGGGGCGCCCAGGCGCTGGCGGACCACCTCGCGCAGCTCCTCCAGGGAGCAGCCGCGCGCCGTGGGGACGACGACCGCGGCCACCGCCTGCCCCCACTCGGGGTCGGGGACGCCGACGACGACGACCTCGCGGACGCCCGGGTGCGCGGCCAGCACGGCCTCCACGGCCGCCGGGGCGACCTTGAGGCCGCCCGTGACGACGACGTCGTCGACGCGGCCCAGGACGCCGACGCGGCCGTCCGCCCCGAGGACGGCGGTGTCGTCGGTGCGGAAGGCCCGCCCGGCCGCGGTGCGGGTGAACGCCGGGTCGCCGGGGCGGCCGCGGTAGCCGCGCGCGACGACCGGCCCGGCGAGCACCAGCCGCCCCGCGCCGCCCTCCGCGCCGTCCGGCCCGGGGACGGGCCCGGGGTCGCGGTCGAGCGAGGCGACGACGCCGTCCAGGGGCACGCCGTCGTACACGCAGCCGCCGCAGGTCTCCGAGGAGCCGTAGGTGGTCACGACGCGCGCGCCGGCGGCGCGGGCGCGCTCCAGCAGCGCCGGCGGGGTGGCGGCGGCGCCGACGAGGACGGCCGCGCAGGAGGCCAGGGCGGCGCGCGCCTCCTCGCCCTCCGCTCCGGCGGCGTCGAGCAGCCGGGCCAGCTGGGTGGGCACGAGGGAGGTCAGCAGCCGGGTGCCCGTGGCGCGGGCGACGGCGGCGGTGAAGGCGCGGGGGGTGAAGCCGTCCGCCAGGTCCGCGACGACGGGCTCGGTGCCCGCGCGCACCGAGCGCAGCAGGACCTGCAGGCCGGCGACGTGGTGGCCCGGCAGCGCCAGCAGCCACTGCTCGTCGCCCCGCCCGCCGGGGCCGGCGGCGGCGCCGGGACCGCCGAGCCGGGTGGCCGTCGCGGCCGCGGACGCGCGCAGCGCCCCCGCGCTCAGGAGGGCGGGCTTGGGGGCGCCGGTGGAGCCGGAGGTGGCGACGACGACGGCCGTGGGGTCCGCGGGGTCGTCCTCGCCGCGGGTCAGCGGCTGGCCGGCGCCGACGGCGGGGTGCGGGGCCCGGTCGGCGGCGTGCGGGTGCAGGGCGTCGCCGCGCCCGTCGAGGGCCCGGGCGAGCGCGGGCAGCAGCCGCAGGACGCCCTCGCCGGCGGGCACGGGCAGCGCGAGGACGCGCCGGGCGCCGTGTCCGGCCGGGAGCGGGTCGGGGTGCGGGCGGACCACGCCAGGAGGGTAGGCCGCCCGCCGGATCCCTCCCGTCCCGTCCGCCCCTGCTGTCACGGTCTGTCAGGATTAGTCCACGCAGAGGAGTAACAAGCGGGCGATCGGGTGAAGCAGGTCCGCCGATCGGGCGGTCCGGGCACCCTGGTGGTCGATGGAGCGTGACCGCGCATGATCGGAGTGTCAGGATGGCGCTGCTCGCGCGCTGGCGGGGGAGGTGACGATGAGCACAGGGGTCCGGGTCGAGCGCCCGCTCGGCGGCATCGTGTTCGACGCCGTCGTGGCGGCCGCGGCCGTCCTCGTGACCGTCCACGCCCTCGTCTCCTTCACCTCCGACGCCGAGCTCGCCGACCTGCGCGCCCTCGGCCTGTGCCTGCTCGTCGGACTGCCGCTGACCCACCTGCTGACCCGCTTCCCCTTCCAGCTGAGCATCCGCCACGCCGGGGTCGAGGTGCAGTTCGACGTCGGCGTCCTCGTCTTCCTGCTGTGCTTCACCACGCCCCGGACCGCCGTCCTGGCGTGGGTGCTGTGCGTGCTGCCGACCCAGCTGCTGCAGCGGCGCCGGTGGGTCAGCCGCGTCTTCAACGCCTCCATCGGCGTCCTCTTCGCCCCCGTGGCCCTCTTCGTCCTCGAGCGGCTCGGCGCGGGCGGCCCCGGGCCCGGCGGCGAGCTGCGGGCCGTCCGGCTCGACCACTCGCCGTACGAGGTCCTCGCCGTCCTCCTGGCCGTCGTCGCCGTCTTCTGCGTCGACACGCTCGTCTCCGCGGTCTCCGTGGCCCTGCACGAGCGCACCAGCGTCCGCAGCGAGCTGTCCGACTTCGGGGCCTGGCTCAGCGGTGGCACCGCCGTCGCCGTCGGCGGGCTCGGCTACCTCGGCGGGCTCGTCGAGGCCGAGATCACCCCGCTGGCCGCGCTGCTGCTCGTCATCCCGCTCGTCGTGACGATGATCGCCACCAAGGCCATGCGCCAGACCCGCGACGTCGCGCGCCGCACCGAGGCCCTCTTCGAGGCCGCCACCGCCCTGCACACCCAGGGCCGGCGCGCCGACCTGGCCCGCGCCCTGCAGAAGCACGCCCGCATGGTCGCCGGCAGCCCCGCCGCCACCGTCCGCTCCGTCGGCCCCGCCGAGGGCGAGATCGGCGTGCCCGTCGTCGCCGGCGACGGCGTCGTCCTGCACATCACCGCCCCCAAGCAGCGCGACCCCGCCCACCGCGCCTCCGACGAGAAGGCCCTCGAGGCGCTCGCCAGCGTCGGCGAGGCCGCCTTCTTCCGGGTCAGCGCCAGCGAGGAGATGCACGGCCTGGCCCGCCGCGACGTCGTCACCGGCCTGCCCAACCGGCTGCAGTTCGCCGAGCAGCTGGGCCGCGCCCTCGACCGCGCCCGCGAGACCGGCGCCCTGGAGCGCCTCGTCGTCCTCTACCTCGACCTCGACGGCTTCAAGGGCGTCAACGACCGCTTCGGGCACGAGGCCGGCGACGAGCTGCTGCGCGTGGTCGGCCAGCGCCTGCGGGACACCCTGCGCGAGGGCAGCACCGTCGCCCGCCTCGGCGGCGACGAGTTCGCCGTCCTGCTGCCCGAGTGCACCGACTCCGAGGGGCTGTGCCGGCGGGTGCTGGCCGCGCTGCGCGTGGAGGTGCGCATGCGCGGGCACGTGCTGCGCGTGCAGGGCAGCATCGGGCTGTCCCGCGCCCGCCCCGGCGACGACGTCGGCACCCTGCTGCGCAACGCCGACACCGCCATGTACCGGGCCAAGGCCACCGGCAAGAACCGCTGGGTGGAGTTCCGGCCCGAGCTGCTGGAGGAGGAGATCGCCCGCCTGCAGGTCATCGAGGACCTGCAGCAGGCCCCCGCCGAGGCGTTCGTCGTGCACTACCAGCCCATCGTCGACCTGCGCAGCTCCGAGGTCGTCGGGCTGGAGGCCCTCGTGCGCTGGCGCCGCGACCGCGGCGGCAGCGTCGAGCCGCTCGTGGGGCCGGAGGAGTTCATCGGCCTGGCCGAGCGCTCGGGCACCGTCGTGGGCATCGGCGACGCCGTGCTGCGCACCGTCGCCCGCGACGCGGCCGTCCTGCAGGCGCGCGCCGGCCGGCCCCTGGACCTCATGGTCAACGTCTCGCCCGTGCAGCTGCGCCACCCCGACTTCGCCGCCCGGGTGGCGGGGGCGGTGCGCCAGACCGGCGCGAGCGGGTGCCGGCTGCACCTGGAGATGACCGAGAGCGTGATGATCGACGACGACAGCGCCGACGTGCTGCGCGACCTCGCCGAGACGGGCGCCCAGCTGACGATCGACGACTTCGGCACCGGGTTCTCCTCCCTGGGCTACCTGCGGCACCGCCCCTTCACGTCGTTCAAGATCGACCGCAGCTTCGTGCGCGACATCGCCACCGAGCCCACCGCCCGCGCCCTCGTGGAGGGCATGGTGAAGATGGGCCAGGCCCTGGACCTCGCCGTGGTCGCCGAGGGCGTCGAGCACCCCGAGCAGGCCGAGATCCTGCGCGGCATCGGCTGCGGGCTGGCCCAGGGGCACCTGTACTGCACGCCGCGGCCGCTGGAGGACCTGCAGGACACCGTCCTGGCCCGCGCGGCGCGTCCCCTCACCGCCTGACGGCCCGCGCCGCCGTCCCCGCGCACCACCCCTCGGGCGGGGGACGGCCGGAGGGGTGACGTGGTTGGACCGAGCGGGCGGTCGCCCGCCGCGCGCGTCAAGCGCCGGGCCGGCGGGGACGACGTGTGCTGCACCGCTCCGGCAACCCGCCGGGCCCGGCGCGCAGGAGGTCCGCGTGCTGCTCCTGCCCGCCCACCCGTCGCTCCCCCCGCCCGCGGGCGTCGACCTCGGCTGCCTGCTCCTGCTGCTGGCCCTCGGCGCCGCCGCCGGTGTCCTGCTCTCCGGCGCCGCGGTGGCCGCCGTCGTCCTGCTGCGCCGTGCCCGCCCCGGCCGCTCCCGCGGCGCCGGCGGGACCCGCGACGGCGGTGCGGTGGACCGGCTGACCGGCCTGCCCACCGGGAGCGCCTTCGCCGCGGCCGTCGCCACGGCGCTGGCCGAGGACGCGGCGGAGCCGGGGCGGCCGGAGGGGACCGGCGGCACCGAGGTCGCCGTCGTCCACCTGGCGCTGGACGGCTTCCGGGAGGTGAACCTCGCGCACGGGCGGCCCGCCGGCGACGCCGTGCTCACCGAGGTCGCCCGCCGCCTGCGGGCCGGGGTGCGCGGCGGCGACGTCACCGCCCGCCTCGGCGGCGACGAGTTCGCCGTCCTCCTGCACGACGCCGAGGGCGCCGACCGCGCCGCCACCCGCCTGCTGGAGCTGCTCGCCGCGCCCGTCGTCCTGGCGGGCCCGGGGGCCGGCCCGGCCGCCGCCGTCGCGCTCACCGCCAGCGCCGGCGTCGCCACCGGCGGGCGGCCCGCCCGGGAGCTCCTCGCCGCCGCCGAGCGCGCCCTGCGCGCGGCCAAGGACGCCGGCGGCGGCTGCGCCCGCCGCTGGGACGCGGCCGCCGAGCGCGAGCGCGCCGCCGAGGGCGCCGCCGCCGAGCGGCTGCGCCGCGGCATCGACGACGGCGAGCTGGAGGTCCACTACCAGCCGTGCGTCGACGTGGACTCCCGCGTGGTCAGCGGCGTGGAGTGCCTCGTGCGCTGGCGCCGCGACGGCGAGCTCGTCCCGCCGGACGCGTTCGTCGGCCTGGCCGAGCGGCACGGCCTCGTCGCCGACCTGGGCCGCGAGGTGCTGGCCCAGGCGGTGCGCGACGCGCCGCTGCTGGCCGCCGCCGCCGGGCACGACGTCGTCGTCGCCGTCAACGTCTCCGCCCCGCAGCTGCGCGACCCCGCCCTCGTGCCCGCCGTGCGCCGGGCCGTGGCCGACCTGGCGCCCCGCCGGCTGGTCCTGGAGATGACCGAGAGCGTCCTGGTCGCCGAGGACGACCACACCACCGCCGTGCTGGAGGCCCTCGTGGAGGCCGGCGCGCACCTGTGCGTCGACGACTTCGGCACCGGCTACGCGACGCTGGCCTACCTGCGCCGCCGGCCGTTCACCGCCTTCAAGGTCGACCGCTCCTACGTGCGCGAGATCGAGACCGACGCGCGCACCCGCGCCCTCGTCGAGGGCCTGGTGCTGCTGGCGGCCGCCACGGGGATGGGCCTGGTCGCCGAGGGCGTGGAGACGCCCGAGCAGGCGCGGCTGCTGCACGGCATGGGCGCCCCCACCCAGCAGGGGTTCCTGCACGCGCGGCCCGAACCGCTGGCCGGCGCGCTGTGGACGATCCGCCGGCTGACCCGCGAGCTGCGCGAGGCGCCCGTCCCCGTGGCCTGAGCGGGACCCGGGCGCAGCGGGCGGCCCCGGCTCAGAAGTACCAGGGGAAGCGGCTCCAGTCCGGCTCCCGCTTCTCCAGGAACGCGTCGCGGCCCTCGACGGCCTCGTCGGTCATGTACGCCAGGCGCGTGGCCTCGCCCGCGAACACCTGCTGGCCGACCATCCCGTCGTCGGCGGCGTTGAACGCGAACTTCAGCATTCGCTGCGCGGTGGGGGACTTGCCGTTGACCGCGGCCGCCCACGCCAGCGCCGTCTCCTCCAGCTCGGCGTGCGGCACCACCTCGTTGACCATGCCCATCGCGTGCGCCTGCTGCGCCGTGTACGGGCGGCCCAGGAAGAACACCTCGCGGGCGAACTTCTGCCCCACCTGCCGGGCCAGGTACGCCGAGCCGTAGCCGGCGTCGAAGGAGCCGACGTCGGCGTCGGTCTGCTTGAAGCGGGCGTGCTCGGCGCTGGCCAGCGTCAGGTCGGCCACCACGTGCAGGGAGTGCCCGCCGCCGGCCGCCCAGCCGGGCACGACGGCGATGACGACCTTCGGCATGAACCGGATGAGGCGCTGCACCTCCAGCACGTGCAGGCGCCCGCCCTCGGCCGCCGCGCGCGCCGCGTCGACCGTGTCGGCGGTCTCCCCCTCGGCGTACTGGTAGCCCGAGCGCCCCCGCACCCGCTGGTCACCGCCGGAGCAGAACGCCCACCCGCCGTCCTTCGGGCTGGGCCCGTTGCCCGTCAGCAGCACGCACCCCACGTCGGGGGTGCGGCGGGCGTGGTCCAGGGTCCGGTGCAGCTCGTCGACCGTGCCCGGGCGGAACGCGTTGCGCACCTGCGGCCGGTCGAACGCGATGCGCACCGTGCCGCGCTCCGGGCCCGGGCGCACGCACCGGTGGTACGTGACGTCGGTGAGGTCCGCGAACCCGGGCACCTCCTCCCACGCGGAGGGGTCGAACGTCTCGCTCACACCGTCCAGGGCTGCCACGCCGCGACCCTAGGACGGGTCCGCGGACCGGTCGACGCCGCCCGCCCGCGGCCCGCGGCCCGCGGGCCGGTCGCGGCGCACCGTCGGGCGCTTGCCGCGCAGCGTGGCCCCGCGCAGGCCGCGGATGACCTCCTCGGCCCGGTCGGCGGGGACCTCCACCAGCGAGAACCGCTCGGCGATCTCGATGGCGCCCACGTCGCGGCCCGTCAGGGACGACTCCCCGGCGATGGCGCCGACGAGGTCCTGCGGGCGCACGCCCGCGCTGCGCCCCATCCCGACGAACAGGCGCGTCACCGGGCCGCCGTCCCCGCGGCGTCCCGCCGGGCCGCGGCCCCTGCCGCGCCCGTCCGGCCCGCCCCGGCCCGCCGGGCCGCTGGCCGGGCGCTCCTGCGGGATGTCCTCCTCGTCGCCGTCGGGGCCGCCGGTGGCCTCGTGGGCGAGCTTCACCGCGGCGAGGGCGATCTGCACGACGTCGAACTCGTCGCCCAGCGCCTCCACGACGCCGCGGAAGCGGTCCAGGTCGTCGGTGAGCAGGCTCTCGCGCAGCGCCGCCCGCGTCAGCTCCAGGCGGCGGGCGTGCAGGTCGGCGACCGTGGGCAGCGCCTGCACGGCGATCCGCTGCCCCGTCACCCGCTCGATCGTCTTGAGCATCCGGTGCTCGCGGGAGTCCGCCAGGGTGATCGCCACCCCCTCGCGGCCGGCGCGCCCCACCCGCCCGATGCGGTGCACGTACGACTCCGGCGCGCTGGGCACGTCGTAGTTCACGACGTGGCTCAGGTGCTCCACGTCCAGGCCGCGCGCGGCGACGTCCGTGGCCACCAGCAGGTCCGCCGTCTGCGCCCGCAGCCGGCCCAGCACCTTCTCGCGCTGGTCCTGCCCCATGCCCCCGTGCAGGGCCTCGGCGCGGTAGCCGCGCCCGTTGAGGCTCTCGGTGACGGAGTCCACCTGCTCGCGGGTGCGGCAGAACACCAGCGCCGCCGTGGGCGCCTCCACGTCGAGCACCCGGCCCAGCGCCGCCGTCTTGTGCGCGCGCGGCACCAGGTAGGCGCTCTGGCGCACCCGCGGCACCTCCCCGGTGGCCAGGGGGGCGCTCTCGACCTGCACGCGCACCGGCTCGCGCAGGTGCCGCCGCGCCAGCGCCGCCGTGCGCGCCGGCATCGTCGCCGAGAACAGCACCGTCTGCCGGTCCTCGGGCGTCGCGTCCAGGATCGCCTCGATGTCCTCGACGAAGCCCATGTCGAGCATCTCGTCGGCCTCGTCGAGCACCACCGTCCGCAGCGCCGCCAGGTCCAGCGCCCCGCGGCCCAGCAGGTCCAGCGCCCGCCCGGGCGTGGCCACGACGACGTCCGTGCCGCGCGCCAGCGAGCGCAGCTGCTGCCCGACGGGGGTCCCGCCGTACACCGGCAGCACGCGCACCGACAGCTCGCGGCCGTACTTGTAGACCGCCTCGGACACCTGCACGGCCAGCTCGCGCGTCGGCGCCAGCACCAGGGCCGTGGGGGTGCCGGGCCGCTCCGGCAGCGGGGCCAGGGCCTGCAGCAGCGGCAGCGCGTAGGCCGCGGTCTTGCCGGTGCCCGTGGCGGCCAGCCCGACGACGTCGCGCCCGGCCAGCAGCGGCGGCACGGCCTCGCGCTGGATGGGCGTGGCCTCCTCGTAGCCCAGCGCGGTCAGCGGGCGCAGCAGCTCCTCGCGCAGGGACAGGTCGGCGAAGCCCGTCCCGTCCTGCTCCTGCTCCTGGTCCGGCTCCACGTCCCGCTCCCGGTCGTCCGGGGTCCGGTCGCCGGGGGCCTGGTCGTCGGGTGCGCGGTCGTCGGGTGCGCTCATGCGGCGAGTGTGCCCACCGCGCGGGCCGCCGGCGCCACGACCCCGGCCCGACCCCGCCTCACGGGGGGCCGGCGCCCCCGGGCCGCCGCGCCCGGTAGGCGCTCGGGCTGGCGCCGTAGCGCCGGGTGAAGGCGGCGCTGAAGCTGAAGGGGGTGGCGTACCCCACCTCGCGGGCGACGCTCGCCAGCGTGCGCCGCGGGTCGGCCAGCAGCAGGTCCGCGCCGAGCGCGAGCCGCGCGTGCGTCAGCCACGTCGTCGGCGGCACCCCGACGGCGGCGGTGAACCGGCGCGTCAGGGCCGAGCGGGACAGCCCGGCCCGCCGGGCGAGCAGCGCGACCGTCCACGCCCGCGCCGGGTCGGCGTGCACGAGGTCGAGCACGGCGCGCACCGCCGGGTCGGTGACGGTGCCGGCGGGCCCCGCGCCCGCCGCGGCGGGCAGGGCGCGCAGCGCGGCGACCAGCAGCAGGTCCAGGAGCCGGTCCAGGACGCCCGCCTGCCCCGCGGCCTCGCGCTGCACCTCCCGCGCCAGCAGCGCCAGCAGGTCCGGGTCCGGGCGGGGCACGACGACGGCCCCGGGCAGCGTGGCCAGCAGCACCCGCCCGACCTCGCCGCGGCTGCGGAAGGTGCCCACCACGAGGCGGTCGGGGCCGGCGGGGTCGTTGCCCCACGTGCGCACGCCCCGCGTCCACGGGGCCAGGTCGCGCCCGTCCGCGGCCGCGCACGACTGGCCGGCCCCGACGACGGCCCGGGGCGCGGCGCCGGGGGAGTCGGCCAGCACGTACTCCTCGGTGCCGCGCACCAGCAGCACGTCCCCCGGGGCCATCGGCACCGACCCCGACCCCGTCGTCACCCACGCCGAGCCGGCCACGAGCGCCACCACCGACAGCGGCGCCTCGTCGAGCACGCGCACCGACCACGGGGCGGCCATGACGACCTGCAGGACGAACGCCCCCCGCGCGCGGGGACCGTCCAGCGCGGCCGCGAGGTGCTCCACGCCCCCGACGCTAGGCCCCGCGCGGACCCCGGCGCTGGGTCCCCGGCGCTAGGTCCCCGGGACGGCCAGGCCCAGGGCGAGCGCGGCGGCGGTCGTCGCCGCGGCGCGCACCGCGTTCCACCGCCGCCAGGGGGCCTCGTACCCGCGACGGGCGCGGGCCGGGTCACCCGCCGTGGCGGCGAGCGCCGCGTTGAGCGGCAGGTTGCGGGTCGCCGTGACCGCCGCACCGACGACGTGCGCGGCCACGGCCACCGCGAGGGCCGTGCGCGTCCCGGGGGAGGCGCCCGGCGACGCGGCGGCCGCGGCGGCGAGGGTGAGCGCGGGCGCCCCGAAGAAGAGCGCCGCGAACCCGGGGTTGCGCACGGCCCGGTTCACCGCCGTCGTCGTCTCCACGAACACGCCGTCCGACGTCCGCCGCAGCCCGGGGAGCACCGCGCAGGAGAACCCCGCGTACAGGCCGGCGAGGAGACCGGTGTCGACCAGGGCGGCGAGGACGAGGCCGCGGGCCGCGGTCACCGCGCCACCGCGGCCGGTGACCAGACGCCCGTGTCCGCGGTCGCGGTCGCGTAGTCGGTGAAGTCCCGGGGCGGGCGGCCCAGGACCCGCTCCACGTCACCGGTGGGGGTGGCGTTGCGGCCGTCGAGGACGAGCGCGAACAGGTCGGCGAGCTCGGCGGGCAGGCCCTGCGCGACGAGCTCGGCGGCGCAGGCGTCCCGGGTCGAGGGGACGTAGCGGACCTCGTGCCCGCTGGCGCGGGTCAGCTCCGCGGCGACGTCGGCGAAGCTCAGCGGCCGGGGCCCGGACAGCTCCAGCACCGCGCCGCGGTGGCGCCCGCCGAGCAGCACCTCGACGGCCACGTCGGCGACGTCGTCGGCGTCGACGAAGGGCTCGACCGCGTCCCCGGCCGGCAGTGCGAGGGTCCCCGACCGCACGGCGGGCAGCAGGAAGTGCTCGGAGAAGTCCTGCGCGAACCAGTTGCACCGCAGCACCGTCAGCTCCGGACCGGACGCGCGGACGGCGTCCTCGGTCGCCGCGGCGCCCTCCTCCCCGCGCCCGGACAGGAGCACGAGGTGCTCCACCCCCTCGGCGCGGGCGGCGGCCGCGAACGCCCCGAGCAGCTGCGGCACCCCGGGCAGAGCGAGGTCGGGGTGGAAGGCGAGGTAGGCGCTGCGGGTGCCGGCCAGGACCGGTCCCCAGGTCGCGCGGTCGTGCCAGTCGAGGGGCGGGGTGCCGCGGCGGGAGCCGACGCGGACGTCGGCGCCCCGGGCGAGCAGGCGGGCGGTGACGCGGCGACCGGTCGTGCCGGTGCCGCCGAGGACGGTGATCACGAGGACCTCCCGGGAGTCGTGGGCTGGTGCTCCCAGTCGACCCGCGCGGTGCCGGCGGGACCATGCCGCCGCGGCGCGCGGGCATGCGCGGACGGCGCACAGCCCTGCCCGAATGTGTCAGTATGTCCTGACAAACCACCGGAGGTGACCGTGCCCCTGCTCCGCTTCGACCTCGTCGCCGGCCGCACGCCCGAGGAGCTGCGCTCCCTGCTCGACGCCGCCCACGCCGCCGTCCTGGAGGCCTTCGAGGTGCCCGCCGGCGACCGCTACCAGGTCGTCCACCAGCACCCCGCCGAGGAGCTCGTCGTCGAGGACACCGGCCTCGGCATCACCCGCACGCGCGACGTCGTGCTCCTGCAGGTCACCAGCCGCCCCCGCCCGGTGGAGCAGAAGCAGCGCTTCCACCGGCTGCTCACCGAGCACCTGCAGCGCTCCTGCGGCACCGACCCCGCGGACGTCGTCGTCTCGCTCGTCGAGAACTCCGACGCCGACTGGTCCTTCGGCCACGGCCGCGCCCAGTTCCTCACCGGCGAGCTCTGAGGCCCCGCCCCGGCCGCGGCCCGCCGCCGGCCGGGGCAGGCTGGGCGCGTGCTGCCCCCGCTGGCCGACCTGCTCGACGCCGCCCGCGTCGTGCGCCTGCCCCTGCGCCGCCGCTTCCGCGGCGTCACCGAGCGCGAGGCGCTGCTGCTGCGCGGTCCCGCCGGGTGGGGGGAGTTCTCCCCGTTCCTCGAGTACGCCCCCGCCGAGGCCGCGCGCTGGCTCGCCGCCGCCGTCGAGGCGGCCTGGACCGGGTTCCCGCCCGCGCTCCGCGACCGCGTCGAGGTCAACGCCACCGTGCCCGCCGTCCCCGCCGACGACGTGCCCGCCGTCCTGGCCCGCTACCCCGGCTGCCGCACCGCGAAGGTCAAGGTCGCCGAGCCCGGGCAGGACCTCGCCGACGACGTCGCCCGCGTGCGGGCCGTGCGCGAGGTCCTCGGCCCGGACGGGCGCGTGCGCGTGGACGCCAACGCCGCCTGGGACGTCGCCGCCGCCGAGCGGGCCCTCCTCGCGCTCGCCGAGGCCGCCGGCGGGCTGGAGTACGCCGAGCAGCCGTGCGCGGGCCTGGAGGAGATGGCCGCGCTGCGCCGCCGCCTCGCCCGCGCCGGGGCGCCCGTGCCGCTGGCCGCCGACGAGAGCGTGCGCAAGGCCGAGGACCCCCTGCGGGTGGCCGGGCTGGAGGCCGCCGACGTCGTCGTCGTCAAGGTCGCCCCGCTCGGGGGGGTGCGGCCCGCGCTGGAGGTCGCCGCCGCCTGCGGGCTGCCCGTCGTCGTCTCCAGCGCCCTGGACACCTCCGTCGGCCTGGCCGCCGGTGTCGCGCTCGCGGCCGCCCTGCCCGACCTGCCGCACGCCTGCGGGCTGGGCACCGCCGCGCTGCTGGCGACCGACGTGCGCCCCGACCCGCTGCTGCCCGTCGACGGCGCCCTGTCCGTCGCGGCCGCGCTGCCCGGTGGCACCGCGCGCGCCGACGACGCCCTCGTCGACGCCGCCCGGGCCCGGCCCGAGCGCGAGCGCTGGTGGCGCGAGCGCCTCACCGCCTGCCACGCCCTCCTCGCCGCCCCCTGACCCCCGCCACCCCTCCACCCCTCCGTGATCTTGCTGGGAAACCCTGCGAGATCACGGAAGCGGGGTGCGGTCAGGGGGTGCGGGGGCGGACCAGGTTGGTGATCCGGGCGGTGCACAGGCGCCGGCCGGCGTCGTCGGTGAGGACGACCTCGTGGCTGCACAGCGTCCGCCCCAGCGAGATGGCCGTCGCCACGCCCGTCACCAGGCCCGACGTCGCCGAGCGGTGGTGCGTGGCGTTGATGTCCGTGCCGACCGCGACCGCGTCGGGCCACACGTGCAGCATCGCCCCGATCGAGCCGAGCGTCTCCGCCAGCACGCAGCTCGCCCCGCCGTGCAGCAGCCCCGTCACCTGGGTGTTGCCCTCCACCGGCATCGTCCCCACCAGCCGCTGCGCGGTGCCCTCCAGGACGCGGATGCCCATCCGCTCCACCAGCGCGCCCTGGGGCAGCTGGCCGAGCAGGTCCCCCACGGTGAGGGGGGAGGGCGCGGCGGGTGTGGGATCGGTCACGACGGGAGGTTCCCACGCCCCGTCCGGCCCTCCTCGGGCGGCGGGCACCCCCGTGGGCGGGGGACGATGAGGCGGTGTCCACGGATGAGGCGGTGACCGCGCCGAACCCCTCCACCGCGCTGGCGACCACCGTCGTCGACGCGCTGGTCGGTCTCGGCCTGCGCCACCTCGTCCTCTCGCCCGGTTCGCGCAGCGCGCCGCTGGCCTACGCCGCCGCGGCCGCCGACCGCGCCGGCCGGCTGCAGCTGCACGTGCGCGTCGACGAGCGCGCCGCCGGCTTCCTGGCCCTCGGCCTGGCCCGCGGCGGCGCCCGCGACGGGCAGCTGCCGCTGGTGGCCGTGGTCACCACGAGCGGCACGGCGGTGGCGAACCTGCACCCGGCGGTCCTGGAGGCCCACCACGCCGGCGTGCCGCTGGTGGTGCTGTCGGCCGACCGCCCGCACGAGCTGCGCGGCTCCGGCGCCAGCCAGACCGCCGACGCGCAGGCCCGGATGTTCCTGCCGTCGGTGCGCTTCTCCGCCGACGTGCCCGCGCCGACCGACCCGCAGCGGCAGGCCCCGGCGTGGCGCTCGGTGGTCTCCCGCGCGGCGGCCGCCGCCCGCGGGGCGCGCGGCGGGTCCCCGGGCCCGGTGCACCTGGACATCGCCTTCGCCGACCCGCTGGTGCCCGGCGGCCCCGTGGGCGCCGGCCCGTCCGGGGACCGGCGCGGCCTGACCCGCGTCCTGGCGCCCGCCCCGGCCGCGCCGGTGCTGCTGGAGCGGGGCCTGCCGACGGTGGTGCTGGCCGGCGACGCCCCCGACCCCGCGCTGGGGGTCGCGGCGCGCGAGCTGGCCGAGGCCGCCGGCTGGCCGCTGCTGGCCGAGCCGGGCTCCGGCGCGCGCAGCGGACCGGCCGCCGTCGGCCCGTACCGGGTGCTGCTGGAGGCCGAGGACGCGCAGGGCCCGCTGGGCGCGGCCGTGGAGCGGGTCGTCGTCTTCGGCCACCCCACCCTGTCCCGACCGGTCTCGCGGCTGCTGGCGCGCGACGACGTCGAGCTCGTCGTCGTCAGCCCCGGCGGCACCTGGTCGGACGCGGGGTTCCGGGCGAGCGCGGTCGTCCCCGCGGCGCGGGTGGCCGGCCCGGCCACCGCCGCGGAGGCGGAGCTGGCGGGCCGCTGGGCGCGCGCGGGCAAGCTGGCCCGCGAGGCCGTGGACGCCGTCCTGGACGGCGGCGCGGGCGAGGACGGGGACGGGACGCCCGACGACGGGCTGAGCGGTCCGTGGGCGGCCCGGGAGACGGTCGCCGCGTGCGCCGCCGACGGCGCGGCGCTGGTGGTCGCCGCCAGCAACCCGGTGCGCGACGTGGACCTGGCCGCGCACCCGGCCGAGGTGCCCACGACGACCAACCGCGGTCTGGCGGGCATCGACGGGACGCTGTCGACGGCCTCCGGGGTGGCGCTGGCGCGCGGCGGCCCGGCCCGCGTGCTCGTGGGGGACCTGGCGTTCCTGCACGACGCCAACGCCCTGCTGCTGGGCCGCGACGAGCCGCGCCCGGACCTGACGGTCGTGCTCGTCAACGACGACGGCGGCGGGATCTTCGAGACGCTGGAGCACGCGGCGGCGGTGCCGCGCGACGTGTTCGAGCGGGTCGTGGCGACCCCGCACGGGGTGGACGTGGCGGCCCTGTGCGCGGCGCACGGCGTCCCGCACACCGCCCCGGCCACGCGGGCGGAGGCGCTGGCGGCGCTGCGGGCGCGCCCGGCGGGGCTGCGGGTGGTGGAGCTGCGGGTGGACCGGTCGCTGGTGCGCCCGCGGGTGGAGCGGATCGCCACCGCGGTGCGCGCAGCGGTCGCGGCGGGCTGAGGCGGTGGCCGTGGACGACGCCGGGGACGACGCCGGGACCGCTGCGCCCGCCCGGGCGCCGCGCGGGCCCGGCTGGGACGATGGCCCGGTGACCGAGCCGGTGTCCCGCCCGCAGGAGCTCGCGGACCTGTCCAAGCGGCCGCAGCAGGTGTCGGCGATGTTCGACGGGGTCGCCGAGCGCTACGACGTCACCAACGACGTGCTCTCCGCCGGGCAGGACCGGCTGTGGCGGCGGGCCGTGGTGCGGGCCGTGGACGCCCGGCCGGGGGAGCGGGTGCTGGACCTGGCGGCGGGCACGGGCACCTCCAGCGAGCCGTTCGCCGACCGCGGCGTGCACGTGGTGCCGTGCGACTTCTCCCTGGGCATGGTCCGCACCGGCAAGCGCCGGCGCCCGGACCTGCCGTTCGTGGCCGGCGACGCGACGCGGCTGCCGTTCGCCGACGGCGTCTTCGACGCGGTGACGATCTCCTTCGGGCTGCGCAACGTGGTCGACGTGGACCGGGCGCTGCGGGAGATGGCGCGGGTGACCCGCCCGGGCGGGCGGCTGGTGGTGTGCGAGTTCTCCACCCCGCCGAACCGGTTGGTGCGCGGCGCGTACGGCGCGTACCTGCGCCGCGGCCTGCCGCGGGTGGCGCGCCTGGTCAGCTCCCACGACGGCGCCTACGGCTACCTGGCGGAGTCGATCGGGGCGTGGCCGGCGCAGCCGGAGCTGGCGCGGCGGGTGGCCGCGGCCGGCTGGGAGCGGGTGGCGTGGCGGGACCTGTCCGCGGGCGTGGTCGCCCTGCACCGGGGGGTGCGGGCGGCGAACTAGACTCCCGGGACTTCGTGAAAGTCTTCACGAGCAGTCGTGGGGACGAGGGACGGGGCGCCGCGGTGGCGCCCGGCGAGCAGAGGACGTGAGGAGCGCAGGTGCAGCCTGGAGCGGCGGGGGAGCGCGCGGCCGACGTGGTCGTCGTGGGCGCCGGCCCCGCGGGGTCGACGGTCGCGCGCCACCTGGCCGCCGCCGGGCGCCGCGTCGTCGTCCTGGAGAAGTCCGCCTTCCCCCGCGAGAAGGTCTGCGGCGACGCCCTGACCCCGCGCGCCGTGCAGGAGCTGCGCGCACTGGGCCTGCCCACGCCCCGCGAGGAGGGGTGGCTGCCCAACCGGGGCCTGCGCCTGCTCGGCGGCGGCGTCCGGCTGCAGGTGCCGTGGCCCGACCTCGCCGACGCCCCCGACCACGGCGTCGTGCACACCCGCGCCCGCTTCGACGAGGCGCTGGCCCGGCACGCGCAGGCCGGTGGCGCGCAGCTGCACGAGCTGACCAGCGTGACCGGCCCGGTGGTGGACGAGCGCACCGGCCAGGTCGTCGGCGTGCGCGCCCGCCCGGTCGACGAGCGCGGCCGCAAGGCGGGGGAGGAGACCGTCTGGCGCGCCCCCGTCGTCGTCGCCGCCGACGGCGTGGGCGGGCGCCTGGGCCTGGCGCTGGGCCTGCACCGGCGCGAGGACCGCCCGCTGGGCGTGGCGGTGCGCACCTACTTCCGCTCCCCGCGCCACGACGACGACTGGCTGGAGAGCTGGCTGGAGCTGCACGACCCGGCCACGGGGACGCTGCTGCCCGGCTACGGCTGGGTGTTCGGCGTGGGCGACGGCACCTCCAACGTGGGCCTGGGCGTGCTGGGCGGGGACGTCGGCACGGTCGACCACCGCGAGCTGCTGCGCCGCTGGCTGGCGGGGATGCCCGCCGAGCACCGCTTCGTGGAGGAGGAGCAGGTCGGCCCCGTGCGCGGGGCGGCGCTGCCGATGGCGTTCAACCGCACCCCGCACTACACGCGCGGGCTGCTGCTGGTCGGCGACGCCGGCGGCATGGTCAACCCGTTCAACGGCGAGGGCATCGCGTACGCGATGCGCTCGGCGCGGCTGGCGGCCGAGGTCGTCGACCGCGCCCTGGACGCCCCCGACGAGCGCGCCCGCGAGCGCGCCCTGCACGGCTACCCGGCCGCGGTTCGCGCGGACCTCGGCGGGTACTACACGCTGGGTCGCGTGTTCGTCTCGCTCATCGGTCACCCGGAGGTCATGCGGGTGGCGACGCGCTACGGGATGCCCCGCCCGGGGCTGATGAAGCTCGTCGTCAAGCTGCTGGCCAACCTGGCCGACCCCACCTCGCGGGACGCCTCCGACCGGCTCGTGGTGGCCCTGAGCCGTCTGGCGCCGGCCTCGTGAGCGCCCCGGGCGCCGCGGGCGCCGGCACGAGCGCGCCCACCGGCCCGGCCGCGCACCGGACGGTGGCGATGCCGACGAGCGACCCCGCGCTGGAGGCCGCGCTGCGCGAGGGCCTGGACGACGTGGAGGCGCTGCTGGCCGACGCGGTCGGCACGACCGACCCGCTGGCCGACGCCGCGGCCCGGCACCTGGTGCGCGCCGGCGGCAAGCGGGTGCGCCCGCTGCTGACGCTGCTGGCCTCCCACCTGGGCGACCCGTCCCGCCCGGAGGTCGTGCGGGCGGCCGTCGTCGTCGAGCTGACGCACCTGGCCTCGCTGTACCACGACGACGTCATGGACTCCGCGCCCACGCGCCGCGGCGCCCCCGCGGCGCACGTCGTGTGGGGCAACAGCGTGGCGATCCTCACCGGCGACCTGCTGTTCGCCCGCGCCTCCAACGTGGTGGCCGAGCTGGGCCCGGAGGCCGTGCGCATCCAGGCGTCCACGTTCGAGCGCCTGTGCCTGGGGCAGCTGCGCGAGACCGTGGGCCCGCAGCCGGGCGAGGACCCCGTCGAGCACCACCTGGGCGTGCTGCGCGACAAGACGGCCTCGCTGATCGCCACGGCG
Source organism: Kineococcus haloalkalitolerans (assembly GCF_050871905.1). Classification (NCBI taxonomy): domain Bacteria; kingdom Bacillati; phylum Actinomycetota; class Actinomycetes; order Kineosporiales; family Kineosporiaceae; genus Kineococcus; species Kineococcus haloalkalitolerans. The sequence goes on along the minus strand of NZ_JBJLSH010000024.1, from coordinate 34,781 downwards.
GGCCGCTTCGGCGCCCTGTTCGGCGGTGCGCCGCCGGCCGCGGTGGAGGCGATGGTCCGCTACGGCGAGGACGTCGGGGTGGCGTTCCAGCTGGCCGACGACGTGCTGGACCTGACCAGCGACACCGAGGACTCCGGCAAGCGCCCGGGCACGGACCTGCGCGAGGGCGTGCCGACGCTGCCGGTGCTGCTGGCGCGGCGGGCGGCCGCCGGTGGCGACGTCGCGGCCGGCGCGCTGGTGGGGCTGCTGGACTCCGGGCGCCTGGGCGATGACGCGGTGCTGGCCGAGGCGGTGGACCGGCTGCGCGAGCACCCGGTGACCGCCGCGGCGCGGCGGGCGGCCCGCGAGTGGGCCGAGCGCGCCACCGGGCACCTGGTGGCGGTGCCGGCCGGCGCGGCCCGCGACGCCCTGGCGGCGTACGCCGCGACGGTCGCCGACCGGGTGGGCTGAGGCCCCGGCCGGCGTCCCGCGGGCGGCCTCAGCGCCGCCCGCGGCGGGTGGTCACCACCTGGCTGAGCAGCGCCGTCAGGCGGCGCGGCGCGAAGCGCGGGGCGGTGGCCGTGACCTTGTTCAGCGGGCCGTCCACGACGGTCGGCCCGCTGCCGTCCAGCGCCCGCAGGGCCGTGGCCACCACGTCGGCGGCCGTGCGCCGCGGCAGGTCCCCGACGCTGTCCTGGCCGGCGGAGTCGAAGAACGGCGTCTCGGTCGGCCCCGGGCACACCGCGAGGACCCGCACGCCGGTGCGCCGGTTCTCCACCCACAGCGCCTCGGTGAAGGACAGCACGAACGCCTTCGTCGCCGCGTAGACGGCCAGGTTCGGGATCGGCTGGAACGCCGCGGTGCTGGCGACGTTGAGGACCACGCCGGAGCGGCGGGCCACCATCCCGGGCAGCAGCCGCGCCGTCAGGTCCACCAGGGCCGTGCAGTTGACCTGCACCTGGGACACGAGCCGGTCCACGCCGGTGTCCTCCGCGGCCCGCGCCACCGGGCCGGACAGCGCGAAGCCGGCGTTGTTGACGAGCACGTCCACGGTGACGCCCAGGCGCTCGACCTCGGCGACGACGCGCGCGCCCGCGCCGGGCTCGGCCAGGTCGGCGGTCACGACGTCGACGCGGCGCCCGTGCTGCGCGGTCAGCCGGTCGGCCAGCGCCCGCAGCCGGTCCCCGCTGCGGGCCACGACGACCAGGTCGGCGCCGCGGGCGGCCAGCTCGGCGGCCAGGTGCTCGCCGATGCCCGTGCTGGCGCCCGTGACGAGCGCGGTGCGGCCGTGGAAGTGCATCGGGGTCCTCCTGGGGGCGTGCCGGCCCCGCGCCGCCGGTGCGGGCGCGGGGCCGCCAGCCTCCCAGCCGGGCGGCTCAGACCCGGAAGCGGCCCACCAGCGCGCTGAGCTCCTGCGCCATCCGGGACAGCTCCGCGGTCGCCGCGCGCGTGCCGTCCACGCCCTCGCGGGTGGTGGCGGCGGCCCCGGCGATGGTGGTGATGCCGCGGGCGATGTCGGCGGTGCCGGCGGCGGCCTCGGACACGCTGCGGCTCATCTCGGCCGTGGTGGCGCTCTGCTCCTCCACCGCCGAGGCGATGGTGGTCTGGAAGCCGGAGATCTCCCCGACGACCTCGGCGATGTCGGCGATGGCGCGCACGGCCTCGGCGGTGTCGGCCTGGATGGAGGCGACCCGGGAGGTGATGTCCTCGGTGGCGCGGGCGGTCTGCGCGGACAGCTCCTTGACCTCGCCGGCGACGACGGCGAAGCCCTTGCCGGCGTCACCGGCGCGCGCGGCCTCGATGGTGGCGTTGAGCGCGAGCAGGTTCGTCTGCTCGGCGATGGCGGTGATGGCGCGCACGACGTCGCCGATCTGCTGGGAGCTGTCGCCGAGGCGGGCGACGGTGGCGCTGGTGCGGTCGGCCAGCGCGGCGGCCCGCTCGGCCACCCCGGAGGCGTCGGCCGCGCCGGCGGCGATGTCGCGGATCGCGGCCCGCATCTCCTCCGCGCCCTGGGCGACGGTGCCGACGCTGCCGGAGACCTGCCCGGCCACGTCGGCGGCCGTGCGGACCTGCTCGGCGGTCTGGGCGGCGGCGCCGCTGATGCGTTCGGCGCTGCCGGTCAGCTGCGTGGAGGCCGCGGCCAGGGACTGGGCGGAGGCGACGACGGCGCCGACGGTGCCGCGCACGCCCTCCTGGGCGCGCGTGAGGGCGTCGGCCATCTGCGCGACCTCGTCGCGCCCGCGCACGTCCGCGGTGGAGGTCAGGTCGCCGGCGGCCATGGCCTCCAGCGACGCGGACACGGTGCGCAGGGGACGCACGAGCAGGCGGGTGACGTGCACGCCGAGGGCGACGGCCAGCGCCAGCCCGGCCAGCAGGACGCCGAGGACCGTCAGCCGGGCGGAGCGGGCGATGCCGGCGACGTGCGCGGCCTCGGCGGCGGCGTCGGCCTCCTGCGCGGCCTCGACGCGGTCCAGCGCGTCGGCCAGGTCGCTGATGACGGGCTGGGCGACGTCGGCGGTCACGCGCGCCCACTCGGCGGCGTCCCCGGCGTCGGAGGCCGGCAGCAGCTGCGCGTCGCGCAGCTCGCGCCAGGTGTCCCAGCCGTCGCTGAACGCCCGCCAGTCCGCGGCACCGGGGCCGTCGGCGCCGACGACGGCCTCGTAGCGCGCGGCCCAGTCGTCCAGCTCGGCGTCGCTCTCGGCGATCTTCGCGGCGTACTCGGCCTTCTCCGCGGCCGTGGGGACGGCGGCGTGCTGGGCGACCAGCATCCGCGTCTTGATCTCCTCCTGGTGCACGCGGCCCAGGGCGACGAGGGCGGTGACGTCGTGCTCGGCCAGGTGCGTGGAGACGGTCGAGGAGCGCTCGAGGGCGACCACGGCGGTGGCGCCGACCGCGACGGCCACGAGCGAGGCCGCGCCCACGGCGGCGGCCACCTTGCGGCCCACGGGCTGGTCGGCGAACCAGCCGGCGGACGGCCGGGTGGCGGCGGTCGGGGCGGCGGTCGGGGCGGTGGAGCTCGTGGGGCGGGTGCTCGGCATGGCGAGTCCTCGGGCGGCGTCGGTGCGGCGGGGGCGCCGGTGGTCCCGGCGTCCTCACCCATCGGCGCGCGCGGGGCCGGGCTTGAGCCGTCCGGGCCCGGGCCGCGCTCCCGCTGCCCGCGGGTCCCGGGGGTCCCGCGGGTGCGGGCGGGCGGGCGGGAGCGCGGGGCCACCGCCGAACGCGCGGCGGTAGGCGGCCGGGCTGGTCCCGACGACGTCGCGGAAGCGCTCGCGGAAGGTCGTCGGGGCGCCGAACCCGACCGCCGCGGCGATCCGGTCGACCGGGTGGTCGGTCGTCTCCAGCAGCTCCTGCGCCCGGCGCACGCGGGCCAGGTGCAGCCACGCCACCGGGGTGGTGCCCGTCTGCTCGGCGAAGCGGCGCGACAGCGTCCGGGTGCTGGTGCGCGCCCGCGCGGCGATGGCCGCCAGGTCCAGCGGCTCGGCGCAGTGCTCCTCCAGCCACGCCAGCAGGGGCGCCAGCGAGGTGCCGTCGCCCGGCGGCGGGGCGTGGCGGGTGAACTGCGCCTGCCCGCCGGCGCGCTCCAGCGGAACCACCGTCAGGCGCGCCACGTCCGCGGCCGCGGCGGCCCCGTGGTCGCGGCGCACCACGTGCAGGCACAGGTCCAGCCCCGCCGCCGCCCCGGCCGAGGTGAGCACCTGCCCGCCGTCCACGAACAGCACGCCGGGGTCCACCTCGACGTCCGGGTAGCGCGCCGCCAGCTCCCGGGCGGCGGCCCAGTGGGTGGTGGCGCGCGCACCGTCGAGCAGCCCGGCCGCCGCGAGCACGAACGCCCCCACGCAGACCGAGACCACGCGCGTCCCGGCGGCGGCCGCCTCCCGCAGCGCCCGCAGGACGGCGTCGTCGACCGGTGCCGCCGGGTCGGCGACCCCGGGCACGACGACGGTGCCCGCCCCGGCCAGCACGTCCAGGTCGTGCTGCGGGCGCAGCCGGAGGGCGCCCGCGTCGACCTCGCGCCCCGCCCCGCCCGGCCCGGCGGTCAGGACCCGGTACGGGCTGCTGCCGTCGGGCAGGCGCACCCGGCCGAACGTCTCCAGCGGCACCGACAGGTCGAACGGGTTGACCCCGTCGAGGACGAGGACGACCACGGTGTGCACGGCGGCAGCCTAGGCGCGCGGTGGCGAGATCCCGTCGGGATGTGGCGTTCCAGCCACTGGGGCGCGGGGCCGGCGCTGCCTAGGTTCGCCGCAGGACGGTGCGCACCGCCCGTCCGCCGCACCCGACCAGCCGGCACCCGCCGCGCCCGCACCCGCCCCGGAGGACGCCCGTGACCACCGCCCACCCGCCGCGACCTGGCGTCGACCGGCCCCTGCGGGCGCAGGTCGTCCTCTTCGACGGCTTCGACCCGCTCGACGCCGTCGCGCCCGTCGAGGTGCTCGACGCGGGCGGCCGGGCGTCCGGCGGCGCGCTGACCGTCGAGCTCGCCAGCGCCGAGGGGCCCCGGGAGGTGCCCAGCGGCACCGGCGGCATCGCCCTGCGCGCCACCACCGCGCTGGACCCGGAGGCCGACCTGCTCGTGCTGCCCGGCGCCTCGGGCCCCGTCGACGACCCGGAGGACACCGGGCTGGTCACCGTGCCGGTCCTGCTCGCCCGCACCCTCGAGACCCCCCTGCCCGCGCTGCTGGAACGGGCGTTGGAGCGCGAGGGGACCGTCGTCGCGACGGTGTGCGGCGGCTCGCTCGTCCTCGGCATGGCCGGTCTGCTGGTCGGCCGCCACGCGGTCACCCACCACCTGGGCACCGACCTGCTGGAGGCCACCGGCGCGGTCGCGCACCGCGCGCGCGTCGTCGAGGACGGCCGGCTGGTCAGCGGCGGCGCGGTCACCTCCGGGCTGGACGTCGGGCTGCACCTGCTCGAGCGGCTGCTGGGCCCGCAGGTCGCGCTCGCCGTGGAGGAGCTGTTCGCCCACGAGCGCCGCGGCACGGTGTGGCGCGCCGCCGGCCTGCCGGGAGCCGTCGCGTGAGCGGGGTCGAGGGCGACTGGGAGCTGGTCGTGCGCACCCCCGTCGGGCGCCAGGACGTGCGCCTGCACCTGGTCGCGGACGCGGCCGGCGCGCTGGCGGGCACCGCGGCCGGGCCGGCGGAGACCGTGCCGCTGGAGGACGTCCGGCTGGAGGGCGGGCACCTGACGTGGGCGCAGTCCATCACCCGGCCCCTGCGGCTGCGGCTGCTGTTCGACGTCGAGGTCGACGGCGACGTCCTGACCGGCACGTCCCGGGCCGGGCGCCTGCCCCGCTCCGCGGTGACCGGCCGGCGGGCCCGCCCGCGGGCCTGACGGGGGCGGTCTCAGCCCGCCGGGTCGTGCCGGGCCCGCGAGGGCTGCACGCGCGGCGGCTCGCCGGCCACCTTCGGGAAGTTCGGCGGGTACGGCAGGTCGCCCAGCCCGGCGGCCTCGTCGCGGTCGGCCAGCTCCAGCAGCGCGTCCAGCGGCGCGGGCGAGCGGGCGCCCGCCCACGGGTCGCCGACGGCGGCCAGCCGGGCGGGGACGGTGAGCAGGGTGAAGTCGTCCGGCGCGCAGCCGTCCGCCAGCTCCCGCCACGTCACGGGCGTGGAGACGGTCGCGCGGGCGGTGGGGCGCAGCGACCAGGCGGCGGCGATCGTTCGGTCGCGGGCGTTCTGGTTGTAGTCGACGAACACGGCCCGCCCGCGCTCCTCCTTCCACCACGCCGTCGTGACCAGCCCGCCGGCGCGGCGCTCCAGCTCGCGGGCCAGCGCGATGCCCGCCCGGCGCACCGCGGTGAAGTCCCACCGCGGCTCGAGCGGCACGACGACGTGCAGGCCCCGCCCCCCGGAGGTCTTCACCAGGCCCGTCAGCCCCAGCTCCGCCAGCAGCGGGCGCAGGTGCTCCAGCGCCACCTCCCGCGCCTGCTCGAAGCCGGTGCCCGGCTGCGGGTCCAGGTCCACGCGCAGCTCGTCGGGGTGCTCGACGTCGGGGGCGGTGCACGGCCACGGGTGGAACGTGGTCGTCGACTGCTGCACGGCCCACACCAGGTCGGCGGCGTGCCGCGGGCGCAGGACGTCGGCGGTGCGGCCGGAGGGGAACTCCACCCGCACCGCCGCCACGTGCGCGGGCGCGCCGCGCGGCAGGCGCTTGGAGTAGACCTCCTCGCCGCTCACGCCGTCGGGGAAGCGCTGCAGGTGGACGGGCCGGTCGCGCACGGCGTCCAGCAGGGCGGGGGCGACGGCCAGGTGGTAGTCGACGACGGCGCGCTTGGTGCCCCGCTCGCCCAGCGCCGGGTAGTACGGCTTGTCCGGGCTGGTCAGCCGCACGGGCACGCCGTCGGCGTCGACCTCCTGGGCGGGCGGTCGCGCGGTCGCCATCAGCGGCCGCCCGTCCCGGTCAGCACGTCCGCCAGGGAGTACCGGGCGGGCACGTCGAGCTGGTCGAGGGCGCAGCCGGCGGGGTCCCGGTCGGGCCGGGCGCGCAGGAACCGCGGGGAGTGCCGGAACCGCGAGCCCTCCAGCTGGTCGTACTCCACCTCCCACACGAGCTCCTGGCGCACCGGCACCCAGGAGGTGTCCCGGCGCGCGTTCCACCGGTTCGGCTCCCCGGCGGTGCGCACGTCCTCGCCCAGCCGCAGCGCCGACAGCTCCGCCAGCAGCTGCGCGCGGCGGGCGGTCGTGAAGGCCGTCACCGCGCCCACCCCGCGCACCTCCTCGCCGACCCGCAGCCCCAGCAGCACCGAGCCGACGCCGGGCAGGCTCTTGTGCTCGCGGTAGCCGACGACGACGCACTCGGCGGTGCGCCGGTGCTTGACCTTCGTCATGACCCGCTGCCCCGGCGCGTAGGGGGCGTCGAGGGGCTTGGCGACGACGCCGTCGAGGCCGGCGCCCTCGAAGAGCGCGAACCAGCGGGCGGCCACGTCCTCCTCCAGCGTCGCGCGGGTGACGCGGACGACGGGCCCGCCGCCGGGCAGCTCCCGCGCGAGCCTCTCGCGGCGCTGCGCCGTCGGCCGCCCGGTGAGGTCCTCGTCGCCGACGGCGAGCAGGTCGAAGGCGACGAGCAGCGCCGGCTGCTCCCGCGAGAGCGTCTCGATGCGGCTGGCGGCGGGGTGCACGCGCTGGGACAGCAGCTCCCAGTCCAGCCGGTCGCCGCTCGCGCCGTCCTCACCGTTCCCGCCGGGCACGACGAGCTCGCCGTCCACGACGCAGCGCGCGGGCAGCTCGGCCAGCGCCCCGGCCACGACCTCGGGGAAGTAGCGGGTCAGCGGCTTGCCGCCGCGCGAGCCGAGGACGACCTCGTCGCCGTCGCGGAACAGGAGGCAGCGGAAGCCGTCCCACTTCGGCTCGTACAGCCACGCCGGCTCCCCGTCCGGCTGGGCGGGCACCCGGTCGGCTGCCCGCGCCAGCATCGGCTCCACGGGTGGTCGCACCGGCAGGTCCACGGGCTCACTGTGCCGGAGGGGCCTCCGCGGCGGTACCCGTGCGCGCACCCCGGCGCCCGCGGGAGGCGGCGCGCAGGGCGTCGCTCGTCAGTACCAGCAGCGCCAGCCACACCAGCGCGAACCCGACCCACTGCGAGGGCGGCATCCGCTCGCCCAGCGCCAGGCCGGCCAGGAACTGCAGGACGGGCGTCAGGTACTGCAGCAGCCCGATGAGCGTCAGCGGCACCCGCCCGGCGGCCACGGCGAACAGCAGCAGCGGCACGACCGTGGTCACGCCCAGCAGCGCCATCAGCGCGGTGTGCAGGGCGCCGTGGCCGGTGAACGTCGAGGCGCCGCCCGCGCCGATGACCGCCAGCGCCGCCGCCGCGGGCAGGGCCAGCACGACGGTCTCCACGGACAGCCCCGTCAGGGCGTCCACCCGCCCGGCGGGCGAGCGCGCCAGGCGGTTCTTCAGCAGCCCGTACGTGGCGAAGGAGCCCGCCAGGGTCAGCGCCACCCACGGCAGCCGCCCCAGGTCGGCGGTGATGACGACGACCGCGACGGCGCCGATCCCCACGGCGGCCCACTGCGCGCGCCGCAGGCGCTCGCGCAGCACGAGGACACCCAGCAGGACGGTCACCAGCGGGTTGACGAAGTACCCCAGGGCCGCCTCCAGGACGTGCCCCGTGGTGGCGGCCCACGCGTACACGCCCCAGTTGACCGCGATGGCCACGGCCGCCACGGACAGCGGGCCCAGCAGGGCGGGGGTGCGCAGCACGCGCACGACGGGACCCCAGCGGCGCAGCGCCGTCAGCACCAGCGCGCACACCAGCAGCGCCCACAGCACGCGGTGGGCCAGGACCTCCACCGCGCCGGCGGGCACGAGGGCGGCGAAGTAGAAGGGGAAGGCGCCCCACAGGGCGTAGGAGGCGAAGCCGGCGAGGACGCCGGTGCGGTCGGCGCCCGCCAGGGGAGACGCGGGGGAGGGCGTGGAGGGGGCGGGGGACGGCACCGGCGGATCCTCGCAGCACCTCCACCCCGCTCGGCGGGTGGCCGCGGCCCGGCGCGTTAGGCTTGCCTTCGGAGGCCGGGGCTCCTGCGAGAGCCGCCCGGTGAGCACGACCCGGCTGCGCGGAGCACGAGCGAGCACGCCCCCGCCGGCCGCCCTGTCGATCCCCTGACGGAAGGCGATCCACCCTGTGAGCAGCGCGAACGGCGACCGTCCCCTGCGCGTGGCCATCGTCGGCGCCGGGCCGGCCGGCATCTACGCGGCGGACATCCTGTCCAAGGCCGACGTCGAGACGAGCATCGACCTCTTCGAGCGGCTGCCCGCCCCGTACGGCCTCGTGCGCTACGGCGTCGCGCCCGACCACCCCCGCATCAAGCAGATCGTCGTCGCCCTGCACAAGGTGCTGGGCCGCGGGGAGGTCCGGCTGCTGTCGAACGTGGACTTCGGCACCGACATCACGCTGGAGGAGCTGCAGCGCCACTACGACGCGGTGGTCTTCTCCACGGGCGCCATCGAGGACGCGCCGCTGGCCGTGCCGGGCGTGGACCTGCCCGAGAGCTTCGGCGCCGCGGACTTCGTCTCCTGGTACGACGGGCACCCCGACTACCCGCGCGAGTGGCCGCTGGAGGCCTCCAGCGTCGCGGTGCTCGGCGCCGGCAACGTCGCCCTGGACGTGGCGCGCATGCTGGCCAAGCACGCCGACGACCTGCTGACCACGGAGATCCCGGACAACGTCCACGCCGGGCTGAAGGCGTCGAAGGTCACCGACGTGCACGTCTTCGCCCGCCGCGGCCCCGCCCAGGCGAAGTTCTCCCCGCTGGAGCTGCGCGAGCTGGGCCACGTCCGCGACGTGGACGTGCTCGTGGACCCGGAGGACTTCGACTTCGACGAGGGCTCCGAGGCGGCCATCGCCTCCTCCAACCAGACCAAGCAGGTCGTCAAGACCCTGACGGACTGGGCGATGCGCGAGTCGGCCGGCACGGCCTCGCGCCGCATCCACCTGCACTTCCTGCACGCCCCGCAGGAGATCGTCGGCCGCGACGGGCACGTCGTGGGCCTGCGCACCGAGCGCACCCGCCTGACCGGCGACGGCACCGTCGAGGGCACCGGCGAGGTCCACGAGTGGGACGTGCAGGCGGTCTACCGCGCGGTCGGCTACTTCGGCTCCCCGCTGCCGGGCGTGCCGTTCGACGCCGTCAAGGGCGTCATCAGCAACCACGAGGGCCGCGTCGTCTCCCCGGAGGGCGAGCAGGTGCCCGGCCTGTACTGCACGGGCTGGATCAAGCGCGGGCCCGTCGGCCTCATCGGCCACACCAAGTCCGACGCCTCCGAGACGGTGCGCCACCTCGTCGCCGACGCGGCCGCCCTGCCGCGCGCCACCGCGCCGGACCCGGACGCGGTCGTGGACTTCCTGCGCGCCAAGGGCGTGGACGTCCTGACCTGGAACGACTGGGAGGTCCTGGACGCCTACGAGCGCGCCCTCGGCGAGGCCCAGGGCCGCGAGCGCGTCAAGGTCGTCCCCCGCGAGGACATGGTCCGCTACTCGCGCGAGGTGCTCGCCGACGCGGGCGCCGGGTCCTGACGTGCGCGTCGTCGTCTGCGTCAAGCACGTCCCGGACATCCAGTCCGCGCGGTCCTTCCGCCCCGACGGCCTGCTGGCCCGCGGCGGGGAGGACGACACCCTCAACGAGCTCGACGAGGACGCCCTGGAGGCGGGCCTGCGCCTGGTCGAGGCGCACCCGCCGGCCGGGGACGAGCCGCCGCACGACGTCACCGTCCTGACGGTGGGGCCGGCCGCGGCCGTGGAGGCGCTGCGCCGCGGCCTGGCGATGGGCGCCACCACGGCCGTCCACGTCACCGACGAGGCGGTCGCCGGCTCCGACGCCCTCGCCACCGCCCGGGTGCTGGCCGCGGCCGTGCGCCACCTGCACGCGCAGGACCCGGTGGACGTGGTCGTGGCCGGCATGGCCGGGCTGGACGGGCTGACCTCGCTGGTGCCGGCGGCGCTGGCCGCGGAGCTGGACTGGCCGCAGCTGACGCTGGTCGACCGGGTGGACGTGGCCGACGGGCCGGACGGTCGGACGGTGTCCGTGCGCCGCGAGACCTCCACCGACGTGGAGGAGCTGTCCGCGCCCGCGCCGGTGGTCCTCAGCGTCACCGACCAGGCGTTCCGCGCCCGCTTCCCGGCCTTCAAGGGCATCCTCGCCGCCCGCAAGGCGCCCGTGACGGTGCTGGACCTGGCCGCGCTGGGCGTGGACGGCGCGTCCGTGGGCCTGGACGGCTCGACGACGCGCGTGCTGGAGGCCGCGCCCCGCCCGCAGCGGCCCGGGCGCGTGGTCGTCACCGACACGGCCGACACGGCCGTCGTGGTCCGCGACCTCGCGGACTACCTGGCCACGAAGGGGTTCGCGTGATGGACGTCCTCGTCCTGCTGGACCACCACCCGGCCCGCGAGGGGTCCGCGCCGCGGTCCACCGCGGCCGAGCTGCTCACCCTGGCCCGCGACCTGGCCGGGGACCCCGGCACCGGTGCCGTGCACGCGGTGCGGGTGGGCGACGACGGGCACGGCACGGCCGCCGAGCTGGCCGCCGCCCACGGCGCCGACCACCTGCACCTGGTGCACGTCGAGGGCGCCGACGACCGGCTCACCGCCTCGGTGACCGACGCGCTGCGCGCCGTGCTGGCCGCCCACCCCGTCCCGCTGGTCCTGCTGGCCTCCACCTTCGAGGGCAAGGAGGCCGCCGCCCGCCTGGCGGTGCAGACCCGCGGCGGGGTCGTCACGGACGCCACGACCGTCGAGGTCGCCGACGGGCGCGTCGTCGCCGGCAAGGCCGTGCTGGCCGGCTCGTGGGCCACCCGCTGCGCCGTGACCGGCGAGCTGGCCGTCGTCACCGTCAAGCCGCACTCGCTGCGCGCGGCACCGGCGGCGCAACCCTCGCGGCCGCAGCAGCACGAGCACCGCGTCGAGGCGTCCGCGGCGGCGCGCGCCGTCACCGTCGTCTCCCGCGCGCCCCGGCCCACCTCCGACCGCCCCTCGCTGGCCGAGGCGGAGGTCGTCGTCGTCGGCGGGCGCGGCACCAACGGCGACTTCGCGCCCCTGGAGGAGCTCGCCGACGTGCTCGACGGGGCCGTGGGCGCCACCCGCGTGGCCACCGACGAGGGGTGGATCGGGCACGAGGCGCAGGTCGGGCAGACCGGCGTCACGATCAGCCCGCGCCTGTACGTGGGGGTGGGTGTGTCCGGCGCGGTGCACCACCGCGGCGGCATGGACGCCTCGGTGACGGTCGTGGCCGTCAACGAGGACGCGGACGCCCCGATCTTCGAGTTCGCCGACTACGGCGTGGTGGGCGACCTCACCGAGGTCGTGCCGGCGCTGACGGCCGAGCTGCGCCGCCGCCGCTCGTCCTGACCCCGCCCCGGGTCCGGTCCCGGCGCTGCCCGCGGGGTGGCGGGGGGGCCGGGCCCGGGGACAGGATGGCCGCGGGCCCACCCCCGCCCGGGTACAGCAGCGTGCTCGTCCACCGACCGCTGCCCCCGGGCCGCGGTCGCCGCACCTGGAGACTCCCGTGTCCGAGACGCACCCCCCGCTCGACCTGCCGACCGGCACCTACGTCGCCGACCTGCCCGGCGGCCGCTGGTGGTGGTCCGCCGGCACGAACGCCGTGCACGGCGGGGAGCGGCGCTGGACGGCGCTGACCGCCGACCGCGTCCGCGACCTGTACGGCCCGGCCGGCTGGCAGCACCTGCTCGGTGCCGTGCGCACGTGCGCGCTGCACGGGGAGCCGTTCGCCGTGCAGGTGCCCGTGGAGGTCGAGGGCGCGCCCCGCGCGGTGGTCGTGACGGGGGCGGCCGACCCGGAGCGGCCGGGCACGCCGCTGCGGCGGGTCCGCGGGCACGTCGTCGACGTCGCCTCCGGCGCCGACCGGTGGGTCGGGCAGCGCGTGCAGGAGCAGCTGGAGGTGGCCCTGGCCTCGCGCACGGTCATCGACCAGGCCAAGGGGGCCCTGATGCTCGCCTACGGCGTGGACGCCGACGAGGCGTTCGGCCTGCTGAAGTGGTACTCGATGCACAGCCAGGTCAAGCTCTCCGTGCTCGCCCAGCGCCTCGTCGACCTCGTCTCGCGCACCAGCGTCCTGCCCGCGGGGGCGCACGGGCGCGTCGACGACCTGCTCGACCGCGCCCTGGCGGCCGGGGACCCCGCCCACGGCCCGGCGGCCGCGGGCGCCGCGGGGGAGCCCGGTGAGGACCTCGTCGTCGACGGGCCGCGCCCGTGCGACGGGGGCCGGCTGCTGACGGTCCGCGGCGAGGTGGACCTGCTGACCGCGCGCCGGTTCGCGGCCGCCGTCGGCACCGCCGAGGCGCAGGCCGCCCCGCCCGAGCGCGTCGTCGTCGACCTCACGGGCGTGGACTACCTCGGCTCGGCCGCCGTGTCCGTGCTGACGGCCGCCGACCGCCGCTGCCGCCGCGCCGGCACGCCGCTGACCGTGGTCCTCGACCGCGACTGCGACGTGCGCGACGCCACCGGGCTCGGCGCGCTGGACGTCCGCGCGGGCGTGCCCGGCTGACCCGATGACCGGCGCCCCTCAGGGGTCGCGGGGCAGGGCCACGAGGTCCAGGACGAGGGCGGCGGTGCTGCCGTCGGGTGCCCGCAGCGCCAGGGCGCCGGCGCCCACGGCGTCGCGCACCGCCCACAGCGCCCGCACCCCCGCGCTGGCCAGGTGCGTCACCCCGGCCAGGTCCACCCGCAGGGGGAGGGCGCCGTGCCGGCCGGCGCGCAGCAGCTCCTCCTGCAGCAGGGGCGCCGACTCCAGGTCCACCGGGCCGCGCACGCGCACCGGCACGGGCGCGCCCGGCCCGCCGGCCGTCAGGACCCGCACCGCGAGGACACCGTCGTCACCCGCTCCCGCGCCGTCGTCGCCCGCTCCGGCGGCGTCCTCCCCGCCGGGGTCGCGCTGGTCCACGTCGGCGCCCAGCACCCGCCGCACGCGCACCGTCGTGCCCGCCCCGCCGCCGCCGGTCCCGCCGCGGTCCACCCGGACGCTGCCGGCGGCGCCCACCATCACCAGGCCGCGGCCGCGGTCCCCGGGGTGGGCGTCCGCCGGCCGCCACCGCCCGTCGTCGCTCACCTCCAGCAGCGCGGCGCCGTCGTCCTCCAGCCGCGCCCGCACCTCCACCCGCCCCGGCGGGGCGTCGCGGTAGGCGTGCTCCACGGCGTTGGTGACGGCCTCCCCGGCGGCCAGCGCCAGCAGCCGCCGGTCCCGCGACCCCGCACCGGCCGCCTCCAGCCAGGCCGCCACCTCCCGCCGCAGCCGGCGCACCGACGACGGCAGCGCCGGCCCGCCGCACCGCAGCGGGGCCACGGGCGGGCGCGGGCGCACCGCGAGCACCGTCGCGTCGTCCTGGACCGCGCCGTCGAGCAGGGCGGTGACCACGTCGTCGACGACGGCACCGGCCGCTCGCCCGGGCGGGGCGGCCGCGCGCGCGGCGGCGTCCGCCAGGGCCCGCAGGCGCTGCGGCAGGGGCGTGCCGCGCCGCTCGACGAGCCCGTCGGTGTGCAGCAGGAGCAGCTCGCCCGGCCCGAGCCGGTCCACGGCCGTGGGCGGCAGCGCGCCGGGGGCCGTCAGCGAGGACGTCAGCGGGGCCGCGCCGGTCGCGGGCAGCCGGCGGACCCCGCCCGGGCCCGCCACGAGCGGCGGCGGGTGGCCCAGCACGGCGTGCTCCACCTCGCCCGTCGCGGGGTCGAGCACCGCCGCGCACACCGTGGCCGCCGACGCCCCCGGCACCCGGGCGGCGGCGCGCGCCAGCGCGGCCAGCGCGACCGGCAGCGCGTCGCCGTCGGCCAGGCGCTGCTCCAGCACGGCGCGCAGCTGCCCCATGACGGCCGAGGCGGCCACGCCGTGCCCGACGACGTCGCCGACGACCAGCGCCAGCCGCCCGTCCGGCCGGACCAGGGCGCTGAACCAGTCGCCGCCGGCGCGGGCGCCGTCCCCGCCGGCGACGAGGTAGCGGGCGGCCGTCTCCGCGCGCGGCAGCACCGGCAGGCTCGCCGGCAGCAGCGCCCGCTGCAGCTGCCGGGCCACCTCGCGGGCGCGCGCGTACCGCTCGCGGACGGCGCGCTCCTCGCGCTCGCGCACCAGGCACAGGTAGGCGCGCGGCACGACGTCGGCCAGCAGGTCCAGCTCGTCCGCGCGCCAGCGCCGCCCGGGCGCGTCCCGCACCCGCAGCAGGAACACCCACCGCCCGCCCGTGACGAACGGCACGAGGACGTCACCGTCCTCGACGAGCACCTGGCCCGCGCGCAGCCGCGCGGCGAGGGCGGCGCCCGGCGGGTCGGCGCCGGGCCCGCGGTGCGTCCCGTCACCGGGCTCGTCCGCCACCACCTCCAGCGGGGCCCCGGCCGCCGCGCCGCCGTCCGGCTCCACCGCCCACGCGGTGACGCGGGCGGCGCCGGTGTGGGCGGCGACGCGGCGCGCGATGCCGCGCAGCGCCGCCAGCCCGGACGCCTCGCGCGCGAAGTCCTCCCCGACGGCGGCCAGCACGGCCGCGGCCTCCTCGCGGCGGCGGTGGTCGGTCACGTCGGGGTTGGCGCCCGTCAGGCCGAGGAAGACGCCGTCGGCGGACCAGCGGGGCGCCGCCTGCGTCTCGATCCAGCGCCACTGCCCGTCGGCGCGCCGGACCCGCACCTGCGCGCGGAACCCGCGCCGCTGCGCGGTCGCCTCGTCGAACGCGCGCAGGTAGGCGTCGGCGTCGTCCGGGTGGCAGATCGAGCGCCACGACGTCCCGGCCATCCGCTCCGGCGTGGTGCCGAAGAACTCCAGGCAGGCGCGGTTGACGAACGTGCAGCGCCCGGCCGCGTCGGTCGTCCAGATCGTCAGGTCGACGCTGTCGGCGGTGGCGCGGAACAGCGCGAGGGCCTCCTCGGCGCCGACGTCGCCCCCGCTGTGCACGGCGCGAGCCTCCCGCCGCGCCCGCGCCGCCGCAACAGCCCCGGTGCGACGCGCCGTGACGGGGCGGGCGCGTTGCGCGCTCCGGAGGCGATGGCCTAGCGTTCCCGGCGGCCATCCAGAGCGACCGAGAGACCTGGCTCGTCGACGTCGCAGCAACCACCCGCGAGGGACGGTGCTACCGCCAGGACCGATGGGAGACGCACCCGCAGTGAGCACCGCCCCCGCGCCCTCGCGCGCCCTGCCCGCCCCCGACGTCGCGCGCCGCCGCGCGGCCCTCGGCTCCTTCGTCGGCACCACGATCGAGTGGTACGACTACTACCTCTACGGCACGGCGGCCGCCCTCGTCCTGGGCCCGCTGTTCTTCCCGCAGTCCAGCACCGCGGCCGGCACGGTCGCGGCGTTCGCCACCTACGCGGTGGGTTTCGTGGCCCGCCCGCTGGGCGGCGCCGTCGCCGGCCACCTGGGCGACCGGGTGGGCCGCAAGGCCGTCCTCGTGGCGGCGCTGCTGCTCATGGGCGTGTCCACCACGCTCATCGGCCTGCTGCCGACGTACGCGCAGATCGGCGTGTGGGCGCCCGTGCTGCTGACCCTCGCCCGGCTGCTGCAGGGCTTCTCCGCCGGCGGGGAGTGGGGCGGCGCGGTGCTGCTGTCCGTCGAGCACGCCCCGCCGGGGCGGCGCGGCCTGTACGGCGCCGTCCCGCAGATGGGCTCGGCGGCCGGCATGGTGCTGGCCAGCGGTGGTTTCTGGCTGACGCGCACGCTGCTGGACGACGAGCAGTTCTTCTCCTGGGGCTGGCGGGTGCCGTTCCTCGTCAGCGCCGTCCTCGTCGTCGTCGGCCTGCTCATCCGGCTGAAGGTCACCGAGTCGCCGGCGTTCCGCGCGGTGCGCGAGGCTGGGGAGGTGGCCCGCCAGCCGGTCCTGGAGGTGCTGCGCCGCAACCCGCGCGGCGTCCTGCTGACGACGGGCATGCGGCTGGGGCAGAACGGCGGCTACGTCCTCTACACGGTGTTCGCGTTGAACTACCTGGCCAACCAGGTGCGCGAGGACGGCGCCGACCTGGGCCTGCTCGCGGTCCTCGTCGCCTCCGTCCTGAGCCTGGCCGCGACCCCGCTGTGGGGCCGGCTGTCGGACCGGGTGGGCCGCAAGCCGGTGTACCTGTTCGGCGCCGTGCTGACCGCCGTGTTCACCGTCCCGGCGTTCTGGCTGCTCGACACCGGCGCGGGCCTGCTGATCGGCGCGGCCGTCGTCGTGGCCGTCAACCTGGGCCACGACAGCATGTACGGGTCGCAGGGCGCGTTCTTCGCCGAGCAGTTCGACGAGCGCACCCGCTACAGCGGCGCCTCGCTGGGCTACTCGATCGGCGCGGTCCTCGGCGGCGGCCTGACCCCGCTGATCGCCGCCGCGCTGCTGGCCGCCGGGGACGGGTCGCCGTGGCTGGTCGCCGGGTACCTGAGCCTGCTGGCGGTGCTGACGGCCGTCTCGGCGGCCGCCGCCCGCGAGACCGCGTTCGCGCCGCTGGCCGGGAGCGAGCGGTGAGCGCCACCCCCGCCGGGCGCGGCCCGCTGCGGCTGAACGCGTTCGCCATGGCCTGCGTGGGCCACCAGGCCGCGGGGCTGTGGGCGCGGCCGGAGGACCGCAGCGCCGACTACCGCACGCTGGAGCACTGGACGTCGCTGGCGCGGCTGCTGGAGCGCGGCGGGTTCGAGTCGCTGTTCCTGGCCGACGTCCTCGGCGTCTACGACGTGCACGGCGGCTCGCGCGACGCCGCGGTGCGCGCCGCCGCCCAGGTCCCCGTCAACGACCCGCTGGGCGCGGTCTCGGCGATGGCGGCGGTGACGCGGACGCTGGGCTTCGGGCTGACCGTCACCACGACCTACGAGCAGCCGTACTCCCTGGCGCGGCGGCTGACGACGCTGGACCACCTCACGGGCGGGCGCGTGGCGTGGAACGTCGTCACCGGCTACCTGGACTCCGCGGCCCGCAACCTCGGCTTCACCGCGCAGGTCGCCCACGACGAGCGCTACGAGGTCGCCGAGGAGTACCTGGAGGTCTGCTACAAGCTGTGGGAGGGCTCCTGGGAGGACGGCGCGGTCGTGCGCGACGCCGAGCGCGGCGTCTTCGCCGACCCGGCCAAGGTCCACGACATCGCCCACCACGGCCGGTACTTCGACGTCCCCGGCGCGTTCCTGTGCGAGCCGTCGCCGCAGCGCACCCCGGTGATCTTCCAGGCGGGCTCGTCCCCGCGCGGGCAGCGCTTCGCCGGCACCCACGCCGAGGCCGTCTTCGTCATCGGCCCCACCGCGCGGCACGTGCGCCGCTCGGTGGACGCGCTGCGCGAGCAGGTCGAGCGGGCCGGCCGCGACCCGCGCGCGGTGCGGGTGTTCGCCGGCCTGACGGTCGTGGTGCGCCCGGACGACGCCGAGGCCGCGGCCCTGCTGGCCGACTACCGCGAGCGCGCCAGCCGGGAGGGGGCGCTGGCCCTGTTCGGCGGGTGGACGGGCGTCGACCTGGCCGGGCTCGCCCCGGACGCGCCGCTGCAGCACGTCACCACCGACGCCAACCGCTCGGCGCTGGCGAGCTTCACCCAGGACCCCGAGCGCACCTGGACGGTCGACGACCTCGCCCGCTTCGTCGCCGTGGGCGGGCGCGGGCCGGTGCTGGCGGGCTCACCGGCCACCGTGGCCGACGCCCTGGAGGAGTTCTCCGACGTCGCCGACGTCGACGGCTTCAACCTCATGTACGCGACGATGCCGGGCACCTTCGCCGACGTGGTGGACCACCTCGTGCCCGAGCTGGAGCGCCGCGGGCGGCTGGCGCCCCGGCCCGCGGCCGGCACGACCCTGCGCGAGCGGCTGGGCACGGGCGAGGGCCCGCGGCTGGCGGCCGCGCACCCGGGCGCGCGCCACCGGCGCTGACCGGCCCTGTCCCGCGGCGCCCCCGGGTGGTGCGCCGGAACGCCTCCCCGCCGCGGGGCGTTGCACCGGTGCGCCCGGGCAGCCGTCCCGCCGGGCGCCACGTCGTCCGGGGCGCGAGACGAGGGAGGGGCCGGGTTGCACCGCCACCACAACGGTCTGAAGACCGCCGCGCTCTTCGGGGCCATCTGGGCCGTCCTGCTCCTGCTGGGGTGGGTCCTGGCCAGCTCCTTCCGGGCGCCGGTCTTCCTGCTCGTCTTCGCCGTCCTCGGCGTGGTCACCACCGCCTACGGCTACTGGAACTCCGACAAGCTGGCGATCCGCGCCATGCGCGCGCGGCCGGTCTCCGAGGCCGAGCAGCCGGCGATGTACCGGATCGTGCGGGAGCTGTCGAACCGCGCGCAGCAGCCGATGCCGCGCCTGTACGTGTCCCCGACGATGGCGCCCAACGCCTTCGCGACGGGCCGCAACCCCGACAACGCGGCCGTGTGCTGCACCGAGGGGATCCTGCAGATGCTCGACGAGCGGGAGCTGCGGGGCGTCCTCGGGCACGAGCTGATGCACGTCTACAACCGCGACATCCTCACCTCGTCGGTGGCCGCGGCCGTCGCCGGGCTCATCACCTCGATCGCCCAGTTCGGGATGTTCTTCGGCGCCTTCGGCGGCGGCGGCCGCGACGGCGAGCGCGGCAACCCGATCGCCGTGCTGCTGCTGTCGCTGGCCGCGCCGATGGCCGCCACCCTCATCCAGCTGGCCATCAGCCGCACCCGCGAGTACGACGCCGACGAGGACGGCGCGAAGCTGACGGGCGACCCGCTGGCGCTGGCCTCGGCGCTGCGCAAGCTGGAGATGGGCACCCGGCAGCTGCCGCTGCCGCCCGAGCGCGAGCTGGTCAACT
Organism: Kineococcus haloalkalitolerans; assembly: GCF_050871905.1. Classification (NCBI taxonomy): domain Bacteria; kingdom Bacillati; phylum Actinomycetota; class Actinomycetes; order Kineosporiales; family Kineosporiaceae; genus Kineococcus; species Kineococcus haloalkalitolerans. The sequence continues at coordinate 15,615 of NZ_JBJLSH010000024.1, read as the reverse complement.
CCAGCCACCTGATGATCGCCAACCCGTTCCGCGGCGGTGGCGTGTCGAAGATGTTCGCCACCCACCCGCCCATGGCCGAGCGCATCGCCCGCCTGGAGGGGCTGGCCGGCTACCGCCGCTGACGCGGCGAGCGCCCGCTCGACCCGCGCCCGCCCGGCTTCACCGGGCGGGCGCGCGCGTTCAGGCGCCCAGCGCCTCCAGCTGCGCGGTGATCCAGTCGCGCACCGAGCCCCACGTCTCCTCGCCGACGTACAGCGGGTCGACGTGGGTGCCGCCCTCGAACAGCTGCAGGGACACGGTGTCGCCGGCGGCCGTCGCGGCGTCGGCGAACTCCTGCGTCTGGGTGACGGGGACGGTGTCGTCGGCCGTGCCGTGCACGACGCGCAGGGGCACCCCCAGCGGCACGAGCCGGGTCGGGTCGCCGAGGGCGTAGTGCTGGTCCACGACGTCGGCGGGCCCGCCGAAGACGGCGACGACGTTCGGGTCGCCGGTCTCGCCGCCCAGCGCGGTGGGGTGCAGCACGCCGGACATCGACGCGGCCACCGCCGGCACGACGCGCGGGCCGGAGCCGGGGGCGCCCTCGGGCAGCCGCGGCCGGGCCGCGGCCCACAGCGCCAGGTGCCCGCCCGCGGAGTGCCCGACGACGGCGGTCCGCTCCAGCGGCAGGCCGTGCTGGGCGGCGGCCTCGGCGGCCATGTCCACGGCCGTGGCCACGTCGGTGAACGTCCCCGTCCAGCCGCCGCCGTCGTCGTCGTAGCCGCGGTAGTCGGTGTTGAGGACGGGCCAGCCGCGGCCGACGAGGTCGGCCACGTGCAGGTTGAGGTTGCGCCGGTCGGTGCGCGCCATGTACCCGCCGCCGTGCACGAGGACGACGATCGCCTCGCGCCGCCCGTCGGCCGGCAGCCACAGGTCGGAGACCTGCCGCGGGTGGTCGCCGAAGCGGTACTCGCTGCGCTGGGACTCGCTCAGCCCCTCGGGGACGAACGGCTCCTCGGTCTCCGTGGGCGTGGGCTCGGGCGCCGGCCCGGTCTCCGTGGGCGTCGGCGCCGGCTCCGGGGTGGTCGGCGCCGGCTCCGGCTCCCCGCCGGAGCAGGCGGCCAGCGCGCCCGTCCCGCCCAGCGCGGCGAGGCCGAGCAGCGCGCGCCGGGTGGGTGCCGGGACGGGCCGGGCCGCGGGGGAGGGGCGGCTCACCGGTAGTTGACGAACTGCAGGGCGACGTCCAGGTCGGCGCCCTTGAGCAGCGCGATGACCTCCTGCAGGTCGTCGCGGCTCTTGGACGACACGCGCATCTCGTCCCCGGTGACCTGCGTCTTGACGCCCTTGGGGCCCTGGTCGCGCACGAGCTTGCCGATCTTCTTGGCGACGTCCTGCTCCAGGCCCTCCTTGAGGGTGCCGGTGATGCGGTACTCCTTGCCGGAGGCGACCGGCTCGGAGGTGTCCAGCGCCTTCAGGGACACCCCGCGCTTGATCAGCTTCGTCTGCAGGACGTCGAGCACCGCGGTGACGCGCTCCTCGCTGTTGGCGGCCATGAGGATGGTGTCCCCGCTCCAGCGCACCGAGGCGTCCACGCCCTTGAAGTCGTAGCGCTGCGACAGCTCCTTCGCCGCCTGGTTGAGCGCGTTGTCGACCTCCTGCCGGTCCACCTTGCTGACGACGTCGAACGACGACTCGCTGGCCACGGACTGCTCCCCCTCGGTGTTGCCCGGTGCTGCCCGGACGTGCTGCCTGGACGGTGCTCGTGCCCCGGTGCGCGGCCGGTGTGACCGCACCCCCGGGACCTTGCTATCCTCTCACTCGTCCCCGGCACGCCGGGGGCATGGCGGGTTGCCCGAGCGGCCAAAGGGAGCGGACTGTAAATCCGCCGGCATTGCCTTCGTTGGTTCGAATCCATCACCCGCCACGTCGCGAGGCGCGACCCGGGCCCGGTCAACGGGCCCGGGTCGCGGCGTGTAGGCTCGACCTCACGCCGCGCAGCGCGGCGAGTGCCCCGATAGCTCAGTGGTAGAGCACTTCCTTGGTAAGGAAGAGGTCTCGAGTTCAATCCTCGATCGGGGCTCGCAGCACGCCCCCGCGCAGGGCGTGCGCGGCGGAGTAGCTCAGTTGGTAGAGCAAGCGGCTCATAATCGCTGTGTCGTCGGTTCAAGTCCGGCCTCCGCTACGCGAGACGTGCGAGCGGTCGTCCTCCGTGGGGCGACCGCTCGTTCCGCGTGCCGGGTGGCCGCCGCACGGGCGTACCCTGGACGGCAGACCGCGGCGCACCGCCGAGCTCTCGCGAGCGCCGCCCGCTGGACCGAGAACGAGAGAGGCACCCCGCCGTGGCCAAGACCACCGACGTCCGCCCGAAGATCACCATGGCTTGCACCGAGTGCAAGGAGCGGAACTACATCACCAAGAAGAACCGGCGCAACGACCCCGACCGGCTCGACCTGGCGAAGTTCTGCCCCCGCTGCGGCCGCAAGACCACCCACCGCGAGACCCGCTGACCCAGCGCGCAGCAGGCGGCACCGTGAGCCCCTCGAACCCCGTCACCGTCGACGAGTCCTTCCAGGGGCGGGTGTACCCCGTGGGCCCGGCCGTGTCGGTCACCGCCGACGCGGTCCGGGCCTTCGCGCGTGCGGTGCGCGCCGGGCACCCGGCCCACCACGACGCCGAGGCCGCGCGCGCCCTCGGGCACGCCGACGTCGTCGCACCGCCCACCTTCGCCGTCGTGCTCGCCCAGCGCGCCGACGCGCAGTTCGTGCAGGACCCGGCCGCGGGCGTCGACTTCTCCCGCGTCGTCCACGGCGAGCAGACCTTCACCCACCACCGCCCGATCGTGGCCGGTGACGAGGTCGTCGCCCAGCTGCACGTGGACCGCGTGCGCGTCGTCGCGGGCAACGCGATGGTCACCACGCGCAGCGAGCTGCGCACCGCCGCCGGCGAGCCGGTGTGCACCGCCGTGTCCACCCTCGTCGTCCGCGGAGCCGACTCGTGAGCCAGCCCCCCACCGGCGCCCGCCGCTTCGACGACGTGGCCGTCGACGACGAGCTGCCCGAGGTCGAGCACGCCCTCAGCCGCGCCGACCTCGTCGCCTACGCCGGCGCCAGCGGGGACCACAACCCCATCCACCAGGACGAGGCCGCCGCCCGTGCCGTCGGCCTGCCCGACGTCATCGCCCACGGCATGCTGACGATGGGCCTGGCCGGCTCGGCCGTCGAGGACTGGGCGGGCGACCCCGCCGCCGTCGTCTCCTTCGGCACCAAGTTCACCCAGCCCGTCGTCGTGCCCGCCGGCACCGCCGCGGCCGTGCGCGTCTCCGGCAGGGTCAGCGCCCGCGACGAGGACGCCCGCACCGCCACGGTGGAGCTGACGGTCACCAGCGCGGGCGTGAAGGTCCTGGGCCGCGCCCGCGCCGTCGTGCGCCTGCCGTGACCGGGCCCGCCCCCGGACCCGGCGCCGCCGTCCCCGCGGCGGGTCCCGCCCCGGCCGTCCGGCGCGCGCGCACCGCCGTCTACGCCGCCTTCACCCTCAACGGCTTCGCCTTCTCCACCTGGATCTCGCGCATCCCGACGGTGCGCGAGGACCTCGGCCTGAGCAACAGCCAGCTCAGCTTCCTGCTGCTGGCCCTGTCGGTGGGCTCGGTGCTGACGATGCCGCTGGCCGGCCTCGTCGTCATGCGCCTGGGCCGGGTGCGCACGGTCACCGCCGGCGTCCTCGCCGTCGCCACCGGGCTGCTGACGGTCGCCGTGGGCGTCGACGTCGTCGGCAGCGCCGCCCTCGTGGCCGCGGGCCTGTTCGTCCAGGGCGCCGGCACGGCCGCCTGGGACGTGGCGATGAACGTCGAGGGCGCCGCCGTCGAGCGCCGCCTCGGCCGCTCGATCATGTCCCGCTTCCACGCCGGGTTCAGCTTCGGCACCGTGGCCGCTGCCGGCCTGGGCGTCCTGCTGCTGCGCCTCGGCGTGCCCACGTGGGCGCACCTGGGGACGCTGGCGCTCGCCGTCCTGGCCGCGACGCTCGTGGCCGTGCGCGGCTTCCTCGCCGCCCCGCCGGCCCCCGAGCCGGGGCAGGAGGAGCCGCGCGGGCTGGCGCTGCGCGACGCCTGGCGCGAGCCGCGCACGCTGCTGCTGGGCGTCATGGTCCTGTGCATGGCCTTCGTCGAGGGCACCGCCAACGACTGGCTGGCCCTGGGGCTGGTCGACGGCTACGGCGCCTCCCACGACACGGGCGTCGCCGGCTTCGCCGTCTTCGTCGTCTTCATGACCGTCGGCCGGTTGCTCGGCCCGGTCCTGCTGGGCGTGATGAGCCGGGTGGCGGCGCTGCGCGCCTGCGCGGCGCTGGCCGTCGTGGGCGTCGTCGTCGTCGTCACGGCCCCCTCGCTGCCCGTGGCCCTCCTCGGCGCCGCCGCCTGGGGCGTGGGCGCCGCTCTCGGCTTCCCGCTGGGCATGTCCGCGGCCGCCGACGACGAGGCCGGCGCCGCCGCCCGCGTGAGCGTCGTCTCCTCCGTCGGGTACGCGGCCTTCCTGGCCGGCCCGCCGCTGCTGGGCTTCCTCGCCGACCACGTCGACGTCCTGACCGCCCTGCTGGCCGCCGCCGCGGCCTCCGCGGTCGCGCTGGCCCTGTCCAGCACGGCGCGCCCGCCGGCCGGCGCCGTGACCGTGGGCTCGGCCCCGCCCACCCGCGTGCCCTGACCCCCGCGCCCCACCAGCCCCGCTGACCCCCGCGTCCCCGACCCGCCCCGGGAGGCCGACCGTGACCGCTGCGCCGACCGACGTCGCGCTCGCCCCGTTCACCACCCTGCGCGTGGGGGGCCCGGCCCGCCGGGTCGTCCTGGCCCGCACCGCCGACGAGCTCGTCGAGGCGGTCGCCGCCGCCGACGCGGCCGGCGATCCGCTGCTGCTCGTGGCGGGCGGCTCCAACCTGCTGGTCGCCGACGACGGCTTCGACGGCACCGTCGTGCGGGTGGCCACCACCGGGGTGCGGCTGGAGTCCGAGGACGCCTGCGGCGGTGCCGTGGTCACCGTCGCGGCGGGGGAGAGCTGGGACGGCTTCGTCGCCCGCGCCGTGGCGAACGGGTGGACGGGCGTGGAGGCGCTGTCCGGGATCCCCGGCACCGTGGGCGCCACCCCCGTGCAGAACGTCGGCGCCTACGGCCAGGACGTCTCGCAGACCCTCGCCGCGGTGCGCACGTGGGACCGCGTCGAGCGGCGCCAGCGCACCTTCGCCGGCGCCGACCTGCGCTTCGGCTACCGCACCTCGCGGCTCAAGACCGAGCGGGTGGCGCTCGCGGGCACCCACGCCGAGAGCCGCTACGTCGTGCTGGAGGTGCAGTTCCAGTTCCGGCTGTCGGACGCCTCCGCGCCCGTGGCCTACCCGGAGCTGGCCCGCCGCCTCGGTGTCGAGGTCGGCGACCGCGTGCCGTCGGCCGACGTGCGCCGGGCGGTCGTGGAGCTGCGCCGCGGCAAGGGCATGGTCTGGGACGCCACCGACCTCTCCGACCACGACACCTGGAGCGCGGGCTCCTTCTTCACCAACCCCGTCCTGCCGGCCGAGCGCGCCGACGCCCTGCCGGCCGACGCGCCCCGCTACCCCGCGGGCACCGACGGGGACGGCCGGCCGCTGGTCAAGACGTCCGCGGCGTGGCTCATCGAGCGCGCCGGCTTCGGCCGCGGCCACGGCGCGCCCGGCCCGGCGGCGCTGTCCACCAAGCACGCGCTGGCGCTGACCAACCGCGGCGGGGCCAGCGCGGCGGACCTGCTGGCGCTGGCCCGCGAGGTCGCCGCCGGGGTGCGCGAGCGCTTCGGCGTCGACCTGGTCAACGAGCCGGTGCTCGTCGGCTGCTCGCTGTGATCGGGGGGCGGGACCGGGCGCGCGCCAGCGCACCGCGCACGACGTCGAGGACGTCCTCCTCGTCCATCCCCGCCTGCAGGGCCCGCTCGACGAACCCCTCCGCCGCCCAGCGCACGTCGTCCTCGACGGCCGGCGCGGTGGCGGTGACGACCGTGCCGGTGCGCCGCCGCGAGGCCACGAGCCCCGCGGCCTCCAGCTCGCGGTAGGCGCGCTGCACGGTGCCCAGGGCCAGGCCGAGGTCGGCGGCCAGCGCCCGCGCCGCCGGCAGCCGGTCGCCCGTACGCAGCGCGCCGGTGGCCACGAGGGTGCTCACCTGCCGGCGCAGCTGCTCGTAGACGGGTACGGCCGAGGCCGTGTCGACCGTGACGGACAGCTCGCTCACGCGCGCACCGGCTCGCCGGGCGCCGGGCGCAGCCCCGGCGCGGGCAGGGCCAGGACGAGGACGCCGGCCAGCGCGGCGACCAGCCCGGCCACCGCCGCCGCGACGCCGCCGACCTGCCACAGCGGGTCGCCGGCGACGACGGTCCACACCCCGTCGACGGCGTAGCGGCCGCCGGTCAGCCGGGCGGCCGCCTCGCCGCCGACGACGAGCAGCGCCCCCGCGGTGCCGAGCAGGGCGCTGAGGGTCACCCGCAGGACGCGGTGCACGGCGGTGGTGCGCAGCAGGGCGTCGGTGGTGGCGTCGGCGCCGGGTACGGCCGGGCGCCGCACGAGGCCGCGCACGACGAGGGCCGTCACCGCGGCGAGCACCGCGGCGGCGGCCGCGACCGGGCCGGCGTAGAACGCGCCGGGGAAGGCTCCGGCGCTGGACCCGAGGACCCCGTCGGGGGAGGTCCACGAGACCGCGCGGCCCGTGCCGTCGGCCAGGGCGGCGCCGAGGGCGCAGACGAGCAGCAGGCCGGCCGCGGCGGCGGTGGTGGCCCGCGCCAGGGCGCGCGGGGCGTGCTCGCGCACGGTGCGCGGCGCCAGCCGGGCGGTGCGCACCGGCGAGGCGCGCCGCGGCCGGTGCAGCGCGGCGCCCGCGGCGCTGACGAGGGCGTGCGCGGTGGCCGCCACGAGCGGGACGGTCGCCACCGCCTGCGTGCGCTCCAGCGACGTCAGGGGCAGCGACGTCCCGGCGAGCAGGACGGCCGCGGTCACCGCGAGCGCCGCGACCGCGACGAGCGCGCCGTGCCGGCGGGCCGCGGCCACCGCCGGGTCCAGCCGGGCGGCGGGCACGCGCCGGGCCAGCACGACGACCGCCGCGACGGTGCCGGCGACGAACAGGAGCAGGAGCGGGACGACGAGGAGCAGACCGGCGAACACGGGCGGACCTCCGGTGCGGGAGCACCGGGGTGCTCAATGACATGATTCATTGAGTCAATCACGCGGCGCGGGCCTCCGTCGAGCCCCTCACCACCGCCTCACCCGTCCGCCGGGGCCGCCGCCCACCCGTCCACCGCCGCCAGCAGCTCCCGCCGCACGTCCGCCGGCGCCCGCGAGGCGCTGATCGAGGAGCGCGCCAGCGCCGCCAGGCCCGCGTCGTCCAGGCCGTGGTCATCGCGGGCGCTGCGGTACTGCGCCGCCAGCCGCGGGCCGAACAGCAGCGGGTCGTCCGCCCCCAGGGCCACCTGCGCGCCCGCCGCGAGCAGCGTCCGCAGCGGCACGCTGCCCAGGTCGTGCGCCACCCCCAGCGACACGTTGCTCGTGGGGCACACCTCCAGCGCCACCCCCGCGGCCACCACCCGGTCCAGGACGGCGGGGTCCTCGGCGCTGCGCACGCCGTGCCCGATCCGGTCCGGGCGCAGCGCGTCGAGCGTGTGCGCGACGTGGCCGGCCCCCAGCAGCTCCCCGGAGTGCGGCACGCACGCCAGCCCCGCCCGCCGGGCGATGTCGAACGCCGCGGCGAAGTCCGCCGTCGTGCCCGCCCGCTCGTCGTTGGACAGCCCGAAGCCCACGACCGTGCCCGGTCCCTCGCCCGCGTACCGGGCGGCCAGCCGGGCCAGCGCCCGCGCGTCCAGCGGGTGCCGCGTCCGGCTGGCCGCCACCACGACCGCCACGGCCGTCGGCGTCGTGGCGCTGGCCTCCCGCGCCGCGTCGAGCACCACCTCCAGCGCCGGGACGGTGCCGCCCAGGTGCGCGCCGTACGTGGTGGGGTCGACCTGCAGCTCCAGCCAGCGCGAACCCTCCGCGGCGTCGTCCTGCGCGGCCTCCAGGACGACCCGGCGCATGTCCTCCGCGGTGCGCACGCACGAGCGCGCCGCGTCGTACAGCCGCTGGAAGCGGAACCAGCCGCGCACGTCCGGCGACAGCGACAGCACGCGCCGCCCGTCGAGGGCCGGCGGCAGCCGCACGCCGTGCTCGGCGGCCAGCTCCCGCAGCGTCGCCGGGCGCATCGACCCCGTGAAGTGCAGGTGCAGGTGGGCCTTCGGCAGCGTCTGCACGGGACGGTGGTGCACGCTGCGTGAGTCTGCCAGGGCTGGGCGTGACGAGCCGGGGGAGCGGTGGCGCGTTCAGCGCTCCCCGGGGCGCGGCAGCAGCCCGCGCTCCATCGCCACCGTCACCGCGTGCGTGCGGTCGTCCACCCCGAGCTTGGCGAACGCCCGCAGCAGGTGCGTCTTGACCGTCGCCTCGCCGATGAACAGCCGCCGGCCCACCTCGGCGTTCGTGGCGCCCTCCGCCACCGCGGCCAGGACCTGCACCTCCCGCGGTGTCAGGGCCTCCGGCACCGGCTCGCGCAGGCGCGCCACCAGCCGCGCCGCCACCGGCGGCGCCAGCACCGTCTCCCCGCGCGCCGCCGAGCGCACCGCGTCCAGCAGCTGCGGCAGCGGGGTGTCCTTGAGCAGGTAGCCCGTCGCCCCGGCCTCCACCGCGCGCACGATGTCGGCGTCCGTCTCGTACGTGGTCAGCACCAGCACGTGCACGCCCGGGTGCTCGCGGCGCACCCGCTCGGTCGCGCCGGCGCCGTCCAGCCGCGGCATCCGCAGGTCCATGAGCACCACGTCCGGGCGCAGCCGGGCCACCTGCTCGACGGCCTCCAGCCCGTCCGCGGCCGAGCCGACCACCTCGATGCCGTCGGCGGCGGCCAGCAGCGCCTCCAGGCCGCCGCGCACGACGGGGTGGTCGTCGGCCACCAGCACGCGCACCACGGCCCCGGCACCGGCCGGCGCGTTCACGCCCCGCCCCCCGCACCCTCGGCGGGTGCCGCGCCGGCACCGGCCGGCACGCGCACCCGCAGCACCGTCCCGCCGCCCGGGACGCCGCCCACGTCGAAGCGGCCGCCGGCCTCCTCCACCCGCCGGCGCGTGCCCGCCAGGCCGTAGCCGCGCCCGGCCGCCTCGGCGTCCGGGCCGATGCCCACCCCGTCGTCGACGACCTCCAGCACCACGCCGTCGGCGCCCGCGCACAGCCGCACCCGCGCCCGGGTGGCCCGCGCGTGCCGGCGCACGTTGCCCAGCGCCTCCTGCGCCGCGCGCAGCAGCACCACCTCGCCGGGACGGCCCAGCCCGCCCAGCCCGTCGCGGGCCCCCACCTGCACGTCCACCTGCACGTCCACCCGGACCCCGCTCTCCCGGGACACCCGGTCCGCCAGCCGGCGCAGCGCCTGCTCCAGCCCGCCGTCGTTCAGCGCCACCGGCGACATGGCGGCCACGAGGGTGCGCGCCTCGGCCAGCCCCTCGCGGGCCGCCTCCTCGACCTGCCCCAGCCGCTCGCGCACGGCCGCCGGGTCGTCGGCGACCGCGTCCGCCGAGCGGGCCAGCAGCAGGACGCTCGTGAACCCCTGGGCGAGGGTGTCGTGGATGTCGCGGGCCAGCCGCGCCCGCTCCTCGCTGACGCCGGCGGCGTGGTGGGCCTCCGCCAGCTGCGCCCGGGCCGCCTCCAGCTGCGCGATGAGCTCCGCGCGCTCCTGGCTCTGATCGATGATCTTGGAGATCCAGACGCCCAGCGCGCAGCTGAACAGGACGCTGACGCCCAGCGAGGTCGCCACCCCCGGCGCGCGCGCCAGCGACCCGTACCCGGCGACCAGGCCCACCGTGGCCGAGGCGGCGAGCGCCACCGTCCAGGCCACCCCCTCCCGGGTGGTCTCCGACAGCAGCCACACCTGCGGGAAGCCCAGGAACAGCAGGAAGCTCAGCTCCGGCTGGCCGGCGAACGCCGCGCCCAGCCCCAGGACGAGGACCACCAGGTAGGGGCGGCCGGTGCCGCGCTCGGTCGCGCTGCGCGCGCCGCGCAGCACGTACGCGAGCGCCACCGCGGCCACGGCGGCCGCCGCCAGGGGCCAGCGCTCGCCCGGCACGGCCACGAGCACGACCACGGCGATGCCGAGCATGACCGCCGCGGCCACGTGCCAGCCGACGACGGCGCGCACCCACCACGAGGGGCCGTCCGCGCGGGCGGGCGCCGGGGCGCTCACGCGTCCCGCCGCGACCAGCGGAAGGTCCGCAGGCACACCACGAGCCCCACGAGCGCCCACGCGGCCAGGACGAGCGCCCCGGTGCCCAGCTCCCAGCTGCCGCCGGGCTCGGCGGCCACCGCCGACTCCGGCAGGAAGGCCGCCCGCATGCCCTGCGCCATCCACTTCAGCGGGAACAGCTCGGCGACGCTGCGCATCCACTCCGGCAGCGAGCCGTAGACGAAGAAGACGCCGGAAACGAACTGCAGCACCAGGACCAGCGGGGTGATGACCGCGTTGGCCGAGGCCCCGCTGCGCGGCAGGGCGGAGGCGGCGATCCCCAGCACGCACCCGGCGACCGTGCCCAGGGCGAACACCCACGCGAAGCGCAGCCAGTGCTCGGCGTCCGCGGGCAGCGGCACGTCGTAGGCCAGGCGCGCCACCGCCAGCAGCAGCACCGTCTGCGCCAGCGAGCTGACCAGGACGGCGCCCACCTTGCCCAGCACGTAGGCGCTCACCGGGACGGGCATGCCGCGCAGCCGCTTGAGGGTGCCGTCCTCGCGCTCGCGGGCGATGGTCACCGCGAGGTTCTGGAAGCTCGTCAGCACGATCGCGGTGGCCGCGATGCCGGCGAGGAAGTAGCGGGCGAAGGGCGTGCCGTCGGGCAGCTCCTGGTCGCCGAAGACCGCCCCGAAGATCACCATCATGAGCACCGGGTAGGCGAAGACGAAGACGACGGCGTCGCGCTCGCGGGAGCTGGTCAGCAGCTCCAGGCGCACGCGGGCCAGCGCCAGCCGCGCCGTGGACGGGCGCCGCCGGGCGGGCGCGCGCCCCGCGGCCGGGACGTCGCCGGGCGTGGTGCCCGTGGTGCTGGTGCTGCTCACCGGGACCTCCTCGGGGTGGGGGCGGGGACGTGCTCGGGGGAGGCGCCGGTCCCGTCGGCGGCGGCGCCGGCGGAGTCCAGCAGCGCGAGGTAGGCGTCCTCCAGCGTGGGCCGGCGCACCTGCAGGCCGGGCACCTCGCCGTCCACCAGCAGGCCGGGGCGCGCCAGCAGCGAGCGCACGAGCGCCGTGGGCGCCGCGGTGACCTCCTCGCGCGGCCGGCCGTCCTCGGTCCAGCTCACGACGGCGCCCAGCGCGGCCCGCCCGCCCAGCCGGTCGGGCGGAGCGACCTCCAGCAGGCGCCCGCGCGCCACGACGCCGACGCGGTCGGCCAGCTGCGCGGCCTCGTCGAGGTAGTGGGTGGTGAGCAGGACCGTCGTGCCGTCCGCGCGCAGCGCGCGCACGAGGTCGTGGAACTGCCGCCGCGCCTCCGGGTCGAAGCCCGTGGTCGGCTCGTCGAGGAACAGCAGCTCGGGGCGCCCGAGGATGCCCAGGGCCACGTCGAGGCGCCGCCGCTGCCCGCCGGACAGCGCCCGCACCCGGGTGCGGCGCTGCCCGGTCAGCCCGACGGCCTCCACGACCTCGTCGGGGTCGCGGGGGTCGGCGTGGTAGACGGCGAAGTGCCGCACGACCTCCTGCACGGACAGGTCCGCGGCGTCGGTGGCGCTCTGCAGCACGATGCCGGTGCGGGCGCGCCAGTCCAGGCCGGCGGTGGCCGGGTCCTGCCCGAGGACCTCGACCTCCCCGGCGGTGCGGCTGCGGTGGCCCTCCAGGACCTCCACGGTGGTGGTCTTGCCGGCCCCGTTGGGACCCAGCAGGGCGAAGCACTCCCCGCGCTCGACGTCGAGGTCGAGGCCGTCCACGGCGAGGTGGCCGGTGACGGGGTGCCCGTAGCGCTTGACGAGGCCGCGGACCCGCACGGCGGGACCCGCGGCGGTGGTCGCTGTGCTCATGAGCCCGAGCGTGCCGCGCCCGGGGCCCCGGCGGCACCACCGCGGGGCGGTCACCGGTGTCCACCGGCCGGTGGACGGCCGGTGGACCCCGGTGGCTGCGGCTGCGCTCAGGACACCTCGGCCAGCAGCCGCTGCAGGCGCCCGACGCCCTCGACGAGGTCGTCGTCGGCCAGGGCGTACGACAGCCGCAGGAAGCCGCTGGGGCCGAACGCCTCGCCGGGCACGACGGCCACCTCGGCCTCGGTCAGGACGATCTCCGCGAGCGCCGCGGAGGAGGTGATCTCCCGCCCGCGCAGGCTCCTGCCGATGAGCTGCTGCACGGAGGGGTAGGCGTAGAAGGCGCCCTGCGGCAGGGGGCACTCGACGCCGGGGATCTCCGAGAGCATCGAGACGATCGTGCGCCGGCGCCGGTCGAAGGCCTCGCGCATGCGGGCGACGGCGTCCAGCCCGCCCGTCAGGGCCGCCACGGCGGCGCGCTGGGAGACGTTGGCGACGTTCGAGGTCAGGTGCGACTGCAGGTTGCCCACGCCCTTGACGACGTCGGCGGGCCCGACGAGCCAGCCGACCCGCCAGCCCGTCATGGCGTACGTCTTGGCGACCCCGTTGAGCACGACGCAGGTGTCGGCCAGCTCGGGCACCTCCACGGGCATCGAGGCGGCGCGGGCGCCGTCGTAGACCAGGTGCTCGTAGATCTCGTCGGAGACCACCCAGACACCGTGCTCGAGGGCCCAGCGGCCGATGGCGCGGACCTCCTCGGGCGGGTAGACGGCGCCCGTGGGGTTGGAGGGGGAGTTGAACAGCAGCACCTTGGTGCGCGGGGTGCGCGCGGCCTCCAGCTGCTCGACGCTCACGCGGTAGCCCTGCTCGGGACCGGCGAAGACCTCCACGGCGGTGCCGCCGGCCAGCCGCACGGCCTCGGGGTACGTCGTCCAGTACGGCGCCGGCAGCAGCACCTCGTCGCCCGGGTCGAGCAGGGCGGCGAAGACCTCGTAGACGGCCTGCTTGCCGCCGTTGGTCACCAGGACCTGCGAGGGGGGCACCTCCCAGCCGGAGTCGCGCAGCGTCTTGGCGGCGATGGCCTCGCGCAGGACGGGCAGGCCCCCGGCGGGGGTGTAGCGGTGGTTGGCGGGGTCCTGGCAGGCCGCCACGGCCGCCTCGACGACGTCGGCGGGGGTGGGGAAGTCGGGCTCACCGGCGCCGAAGCCGATGACCGGGCGCCCGGCCGCCTTGAGCGCCTTGGCCTTCGCGTCGACCGCCAGCGTGGCGGACTCGGCGATGCCGGCGACGCGGGCGGAGACGCGACGGCGCTCCGGGGTCGCGGGCGGGGCTGCGGGGGAGCTCGCGGCGGTCATGCGCCCATCCTGTCACCGGGCCCGGCGGCGGGTCCGGTGCAGCGGCGCGGGCCCGGGTCCGGGGGCGGGTTCGACGCGGGGCGCCGTCCTCGCCTACAGTGGCCGGGCGGCGGCTCGTTCCGCCGTGGTGACGCGCGCCCGGCGGGGCGCTCGGAGCCGTACAGGGCAGTGGCGCAATTGGTAGCGCACCGGTCTCCAAAACCGGCGGTTGTGGGTTCGAGTCCCTCCTGCCCTGCGAGCACCACCGGCGTCCGCCGAGGACGCGTCCGCACGACGAGCACCGGCGACGGTGAGGGGCAGGGTCCACGTGAGCCAGACGACGAAGGCGCAGGCGGAGCCCGCCGACGCCCGGAAGCGCACGGGGGTCCTGCTCTTCCTGCGCCAGGTCGTCGAGGAGCTGCGCAAGGTCGTCTGGCCCACCCGCAAGGACCTCGTCAGCTACACGGGCGTCGTCCTGGTCTTCGTGTCGGTGATGATGCTCTTCGTGTCTGCGCTGGACTACGGCATCGGCCGGCTCGTCCTGCTGGTGTTCGGGTCCTGACGGACACGCCGCGGGCCCGCCGGCCCGTCCGTCTCCCGATCATCTGAGGAAGCAGGTCAGCACCGTGTCCGAGCAGTGGGGACCCTCCGTCGGTCAGCGTTCGTCCGACCACGACGCCCAGCCCGACGACGTGTTCGCCGCGCTCACCGGCTACAGCGGCGAGGACGTGCGCGCCGACCACGCCGCCGACGCCGAGGCGGCGGACGAGCAGGCGGCCGACACCCCGGACGTGCCGGTCGCGGACGCGCTGGGCGCCGTCGAGGGCGACGAGCCGGGCGACCTGGGCGACGCGGACCCGCTGGCGGACGTCGCGGCCGACCCCGCGCAGGAGGTCACCGACGAGGACGTGGCCGCCGCCGCGACGGCCGGCGCGGACGACGAGGACGTCGACGAGGCCGAGGAGTTCCGCAAGAAGCTGCGGCGCATGCCCGGCGACTGGTACGTCGTGCACAGCTACGCGGGCTACGAGAACCGCGTGAAGACCAACCTCGAGACCCGCATCACCAGCCTCAACATGGAGGACTACATCTTCCAGGTCGAGGTGCCGATGGAGGAGGTCGTCGAGGTCAAGAACGGCCAGCGCAAGAACGTGCGCCGCGTGCGCATCCCCGGCTACGTCCTGGTCCGGATGGACCTGACCGACGAGTCGTGGGGCGCCGTGCGCCACACCCCGGGCGTGACGGGCTTCGTGGGCAACACCCACCAGCCGGTGCCCCTGTCGACCGACGAGGTCTTCTCGATGCTGGCCCCCTCGCTGCAGCCCAAGCCCAAGGCGGGCGCCGAGAGCGGCGCCGGCGCGGCGGCCGCCCCCGCGGCCAAGGTCGTGGACTTCGAGGTCGGCGAGTCCGTCACCGTCATGGAGGGTCCCTTCGAGACGCTGCCGGCGACGATCTCCGAGATCGCCCCCGAGCGGCAGAAGGTCACCGTGCTGGTCTCGATCTTCGGTCGCGAGACGCCCGTCGAGCTCAGCTTCAACCAGGTCGCCAAGATCTGAGGCGTCCCGCCCCGCAGCGAGCCCCGGCCGGACGGCCGGGGCTCGCGCGCGTCCGGCGCCACCGCGCGCGCCGCGTAGACTGGACGACGGCCTCAACCCGTCGTCGCCCGATCCGCGGGCACCGATAAGGCCGCCCACCGCTACCGAGAGGACCGACCGTGCCCCCCAAGAAGAAGGTCGCCGGGCTCATCAAGCTCCAGATCAAGGCCGGTCAGGCCACTCCCGCCCCGCCGATCGGCCCCGCGCTCGGTCAGCACGGCGTGAACATCATGGAGTTCTGCAAGGCGTACAACGCGCAGACCGAGGCCCAGCGCGGCAACGTCATCCCCGTCGAGATCACGGTCTACGAGGACCGCTCGTTCACCTTCATCACCAAGACGCCGCCGGCCGCCGAGCTGATCAAGAAGGCCGCGGGCGTGGAGAAGGGCTCCGGGGAGCCGCACGTCAAGAAGGTCGCCTCGCTGACGACCGCGCAGGTGCGCGAGATCGCCGAGACGAAGCTGCAGGACCTCAACGCCAAGGACGTCGACATGGCGGCCCGCATCATCGCCGGCACCGCCCGGTCGATGGGCATCACCGTCCAGGACTGACCCCTCCCGGGCGTCCGCACCGGACGCCCGCCCCGGGGGCCCGCCCGGGCGGGGGGGGGGTGGGCGGGGGGGGCGGGGGGGCGGCGAGAGCAGACGTCGCCACGCC